>RGYP01000068.1 GCA_010031985.1 Gammaproteobacteria bacterium | reverse complement strand
GGCTGCGGCGCTGCGCAGGTTGCGCAGCTCGAAGTTTTCGCGCTCGAGATCGGCGCGCCGCATGGCCAGCAGCTCGAGTTCACGCAGGCGCTCGCGCAGCGCGCGGTTTTCCTGTTGCAGCGTCGCGCGTTGCTCAAAGTTTTCGCGGGTCCACTCCCAGGCCGCCGCCGGCGAGGCGAGCGCCATCTGCAGCGGATAGGCGACGGCCTGCAGCGCAAAGCGCACAGTGTCGAGCCAGCCGCCACGCTGGTCGAGCCACATGATGCTCAGCGACAGGGTCGCGTAGACGAAGAAGCGCAGCCCCGCCGGGGTGCCGCGTGAGGGGATGTTGCGGCTGGCAGCCGAGTTACTCAAGCCCGAAGTTGCCGGGGCCGAGCTCGTCCATCAGTTCGAGGATGCGCCCGCCGCCGCGCGCCACGCAGGTGAGCGGGTCCTCTGCGATGACGACCGGCACGCCGGTTTCCTCGGTGATCAGTTTGTCGATGTCGCGCAGCAAAGCGCCGCCGCCCGTGACCACGATGCCGCGCTCGGCAACGTCCGAACCGAGCTCGGGGGGTGTTTGTTCGAGTGCCTGTTTGACCGCGCCGACGATGCCCTGCAGCGGCTCTTGCAGAGCTTCGAGGATCTCGTTGCTGTTGAGCGTGAACGCGCGCGGCACGCCTTCGGAGAGATTGCGCCCCTTGACCGAGATTTCGCGCACGGTTTGCCCGGGATAAGCCGAGCCGATTTCGATCTTGATGCGTTCGGCCGTGGTCTCGCCGATGAGGATGCCGTAATTGCGACGCACGTAGTTCATGATCGCTTCGTCGAAGCGATCGCCACCGATGCGCGCCGATTGCGCATAGACGATACCATTCAAAGAAATGACCGCGACTTCGGAGGTGCCACCGCCGATGTCGAGCACCATCGAGCCGCGGGCTTCCTGCACCGGCAGCCCGGCGCCGACTGCGGCAGCCATGGGTTCGCTGACGATCGCCACCGTGCGCGCACCCGCCCCCTCGGCGGACTCGCGGATCGCGCGGCGCTCGACCTGCGTAGAACCCACCGGCACGCAAACGAGTACGCGCGGCGAAGGTTTGAGCAGACGGTTGTCGTGTACCTTGGCGATGAAGTACTGCAGCATCTTCTCGGTGTAGGTGAAGTCGGCGATCACGCCGTCTTTCATGGGGCGCACGGCGGTGATGTTGCCTGGCGTGCGACCGAGCATGTTCTTGGCTTCCGAGCCGACTGCGACGATGACTTTGCCGCCGCGGCTGAAGTCGTCCTGCACCGCGACCACCGACGGCTCGTTGAGCACGATGCCGCGGTCGCGCACGTAGATCAGCGTGTTCGCCGTGCCGAGGTCGATCGAGATATCGCTGGAAAAATAGCCGCGCAGGCGCTTGAACATCTTGGGGTGCCGGAAGAGTCTGGTGGAGGGAAAAGGGCCGAGAAAAGACGGGCAATTTAGCAATCTGCGAGCTCGCCCACAAGGCTAAGGATGATATGATTTCACGGTCTCACAGCCCCGGTGCTAGACCATGAGCCTCAGCCGAGCAGACATCGAAAACATCGCGCGCCTTGCGCGCCTCGAGCTCACGGAGGCCGAGATTCCGGTCTACGTCGATTCGCTCTCCAAGATCTTCGCCTTCGTCGGCGAGCTCGATCGGGCCCCGACCGGCGACATCGCACCCATGGCGCATCCGTTACCCGGGCTCGCGCAGCGTCTGCGCGCCGATGAGGTCAGCGAGGCCAACCGCCGCGACACCTACCAGAAGAACGCGCCACAGGTCGAAGCCGGCCTCTATCTCGTACCGAAGGTGATCGAATGAGCGCTCCGGCAGCGACCGTGGCCGCTCTTGCCAAGGGCCTCGCCGCGGGCGAGTACTCGAGCGTCGAGTTGACCCGCGCCTACCTCGAGCGCATCGCGGCGGCGCAACCCGCGCTCAATGCCTTCGTGACCATCACGGGCGAATCCGCCCTGGCCGCCGCGGCGGCGGCCGATGCGGCGCGCGCCAAAGGGCAGGTCGGTCGATTGGCCGGCGTACCGATCGCCCACAAGGACATCTTCTGCACCGAGGGCGTACTCACCACCTGTGGTTCGAAGATGCTGGCGAACTTCGTCTCGCCCTACGACGCCACGGTGGTCGCTGGCCTGCGTGACGCCGGTACCGTGATGCTCGGCAAGCTCAACATGGACGAGTTCGCCATGGGCTCGTCGAACGAGACCAGTTTCTTTGGTCCGGTGCACAATCCGTGGGACACCAAGATGGTGCCCGGCGGATCATCGGGTGGGTCGGCTGCCGCGGTCGCTGCGCGCATCGTGCCTGCGGCGACGGCCACCGACACGGGTGGTTCGATCCGCCAGCCTGCCGCGCTTTGCGGTGTCACGGGTATCAAGCCCACCTACGGGCGCTGCAGCCGCTACGGCATGATCGCCTTCGCCTCGAGCCTCGATCAGGCGGGCCTCATCACCGTGAGCGCCGAAGATGCAGCGCTGCTGCTCGGGCCGATGTCGGGCTTCGATCCGCGCGATTCGACCAGCGTCGAGCGTGCCGTACCCGATTACACGGCCACGCTCGCTGATTCGCTCGAGGGGCTGACGATCGGACTCGTCAAAGAATTCTTCGACAAGGGCCTCGACGCCAGCAACGAACAGCGCATCCGCGACGCCATCGCCGTGTTCGAAAAGCTCGGTGCCCGCGTGCGCGAGGTGAGCTGTCCGAATCTACCTCTCTCGGTGCCGACCTATTACGTGGTGGCGCCCGCCGAATGCTCCTCGAACCTTGCGCGCTTCGACGGCGTGCGCTTCGGTCATCGCTGCGAGTCACCCAAGAACCTGCTCGATCTCTACTGCCGATCGCGCGGCGAGGGCTTCGGTGCCGAGGTCAAGCGCCGCATCATGACCGGCACTTACGTGTTGTCGGCGGGCTACTACGACGCCTACTACCTCAAGGCGCAGCGCGTACGACAGCTGATCAGCGCCGATTTCGCGCGGGCCTTCGACAGCTGCGACCTGCTCTTTGGTCCGACCTCGCCGACGCCGGCGTTTCCGATCGGTGCCAAGTTCGACGATCCCATCACCATGTACCTCAACGACATCTACACCATCGGCGCGAACCTCGCGGGCTTGCCCGGAATGTCCATTCCCTGCGGCTTCGTCGACGGCTTGCCGGTGGGGCTGCAGATCGTCGGCCCCCATTTTTCCGAGTCGCGCATGCTCAATGCGGCGCATCGTTACCAGCAGGAAACCGACTGGCATCTTCGCGTGCCGGCGGCGTTCGCCTGAGGATCCGCCATGGAATGGGAAACCGTCATCGGTCTCGAAATCCACGCGCAGCTCGCGACCCGCTCAAAGATTTTCTCCGGGTCGGCTACCGCCTATGGCGCCGAGCCGAACACGCAGGCTAATCTCGTCGACTTGGGTTATCCGGGGGTGTTGCCGGTGCTCAACGGCGAGGCGGTGCGCATGGCCGTGCGTTTCGGGCTGGCGATCGGCGCGCGCATCGCGCCGCACTCGGTATTCGCGCGTAAAAATTACTTCTACCCCGATCTGCCCAAGGGCTATCAGATCAGTCAGTACGAATTGCCGATCGTCGCCGAGGGCGCGCTCGACATCGTTCTCGACGACGGCACGCGCAAACGCATTGGCATCACTCGCGCGCATCTCGAAGAAGACGCCGGCAAGTCGCTGCACGAAGGGCTGCCCGGTCAGAGCGGCATCGACCTCAATCGCGCCGGCACACCGCTGATCGAAATCGTCAGCGAACCCGATCTGCGCTCGGCCAAGGAAGCCATTGCGTACATGAAGAAAGTGCACACGCTGGTGCGCTATCTCGAAATCTGCGATGGCAACATGCAGGAAGGCTCGTTTCGCTGCGACGCCAACGTGTCGGTGCGTCGTCGGGGCGCCGAAAAATTCGGCACCCGCGCCGAGATCAAGAATCTCAATTCGTTCCGCTTCGTCGAAAAAGCGATCAACCACGAAGTCGAGCGGCAGATCGAAATTCTCGAGAGCGGCGGCAAGGTGGTGCAGGAGACGCGTCTCTACGACCCCGACAAGGGCGAGACGCGCTCGATGCGCTCCAAGGAAGAAGCCAACGATTACCGCTATTTCCCCGACCCCGACCTGCTGCCCGTAGTGCTCGACGACCTGTTCATCGCCGGCATCAAAGCCACGCTGCCCGAGTTGCCCGACGAAAAAGCTGCACGCTTCGTGAGCGATTACGGATTGTCCGAGTACGACGCGGGCGTGCTCACCGCAAGCCGCGAACTCGGTGCATTTTACGAGGACGTGGTACGCCGCGTGGGCGGCGAGCCCAAGCTCTGCGCCAACTGGGTCATGGGTGATTTCGCGGCCTTCCTCAACAAGGACAACCTCGAGATCACCGAGTCGCGCGTCGATGCGGCGGCGCTCGCGGGTCTGGTCGCGCGCATCGTCGACTCGACCATCTCCGGCAAGATTGCCAAAGACGTCTTCGAGGCGATGTGGTCCTCGGGCGAGGGCGCCGATGCCATCATCGAGCAAAAGGGTCTGCGGCAGATCACCGACACCGGTGCCATCGAGAAAGCCATCGAAGAAGTCATGGCCAAGAACCCTGGGCAGCTCGCCGACTATCGGTCGGGCAAAGACAAGCTGTTCGGGTTTTTCGTCGGTCAGGTGATGAAGGCGACCGGCGGCAAGGCGAATCCCGCGCAGCTCAACGAGCTGCTCAAGAAAAAACTGGCCGGCTGATCGCCGCCGCAAGGACGCGGACAACATGCAGCAGCCTGAATCGGGCCGCGCCCGTATCGACATCGTGCAGCGCTTCGCCGTCGAACGACAGTCGGTGCGTGGTCAGTTCGTGCGCCTTGGACCCGCGTGGCTCGCGTTGCGCGAGCATGGCGACTATCCCGAACCCGTGCGGCGCATGCTCGGCGAGGCGGTCACCGCAGCCGTGCTGCTGGCTTCGACGCTGAAGTTCGAGGGCGAACTCACCCTGCAGTTGCAGGGCGATGGCGCGGTGCGCCTGCTGGTCGCGCAATGCACCCACGATTTTCGCATTCGGGCCGTCGCGCGTTTCGATCGTGAGCGAGTCGAGGCGAGCATGCGTCCCGCCGTGCTTGCCGACCCTTTCGCCGTGCTTGCGGGTGCGGGCACTCTGGTCGTCACCGTCGAGGCTGATCGCCGCGCTTCGCGTTATCAGGGCGTCGTGCCGATCAGCGGTGGGTCGCTCGCCGCCTCACTCGAACATTACTTCGAAAATTCCGAGCAGTTGCCGACCGCGGTCGTGCTCGGCGCCGACGATTTCGGTACGGCGGGGCTGCTGGTGCAACGCATGCCGGATCATGGTGGTGTCGTGACCGCATCCATCGATACGGCCAATCAGACTTTTGCCGCCGCGCGCGCCGCGATCGGCAGCGTGCAACGCGACGAACTGTTGGCGCGCCCGCCGGAAGATTTGATGCGGCGGGCGTTCAGTGGGCTCGATCTGCGCGTGCACGACTCGCACCCGATCGGCTTTCGCTGCCGTTGCAGTCGCGAGCGCGTCTCGGGGATGCTGCGTTCGCTCGGGCTCGAGGAAGTGCGCTCGATCATCGCCGAGCAGCAGTCGGTCACCGTTACTTGCGAATTTTGTCATCGACCCTGGCGCTTCGACCCGGTCGATGCGCTGCGGCTCTTCGGCGCGGCGGTCGATCAGGTACCGGGCTCGACCACGCTCAATTGACGGCAGTGCATCAGACCCGGTGTTCGCTCGCGAGGTACTCCTCGCTTTGCATCTCGATGAGACGACTCGCGGTGCGTTCGAATTCGAAACGCAAGCGCTCGCCTCGATAAAGCTGCGTCGGCGCTGCTGCCGCAGAGATCACGAGATTCACGCGACGATCATAGAATTCGTCGACGACGGCGATGAAGCGCCGCGCCGCATCTTCGCTTGCGGTCGTGAAGACCGGTACGTTGGATAGCAGCACGGTCTGGAATTCGCGTGCGATGCTGACGTAGTCGTTCTGGCTGCGCGGTCCCTCGCACAGCGCGTGAAAGTCGAACCATACGACGTTGTCGCAGACGCGTACGACTTCGATCTTTCGGCCCTCCACCAAGATGTTGCCGCCCGTCGTTCCGAGTCCGTCGGCAAGGTCCTCGAACATCTCGGTCAAGGCGCTCGTCGTGCGTTCGGAGTCGCTCTGCAAATAGATCGGCATGCGCGTGAGTTGGCGCAGTCGGTAGTCGGTGTTGCCATCGACGCTGACGAGTGCGCAGTGTCGCTCCAGCAAGGCAATCGCCGGCAGAAAACGCTGCCGCTGCAAACCATTGCGATAGAGCTCCGAGGGCGGCAGGTTGGAGGTGAAGACCAGCGTCACGCCGCGATCGACGAGGTGACCGAAGAGTCCGCCGAGCAGCATGGCATCGGCGATGTCACTGACGAAAAGTTCGTCGAGACAAAGCACCCGGGTATCGCGGGCGATATCCGCGGCGACGGCGGTCAGCGGATCGACCTCGTCGTGATGTCGTCGCAGTCCTTCGTGCACGCCCTGCATGAAGCGATGGAAATGAATACGCCGTTTGTCGGCGAACGGCAGGCTCTCGAAAAACAGATCCATGAGCCAGGTCTTGCCGCGACCCACGCTACCCCAAAGATAGACGCCACGAACCGCTTCTCCGTGAGCGGATGCAGCCGAAAAACGCCGCATCAAGCGGACGTGCAGCGGGATCTTTTCGGCGCGCACGAGTTCGCTGCGCAAGCGTTCGAGCTGGTCGATGGCGGCGCGCTGCGCGGGATCCGCGCTGAAACCGCTGCTGGCGAGCGCGGAGGCGTACCGATAGGCGAGAGCGCTCGGCTGCCCTGCGCTCAAGTGGCGAGCTCCGGCCGATTGCGAAAATGCTCGAGTGCTGCCGGGTTCGCGAGTGCGTCGGTGTTGGTGACGGGCAGACCGTGCACGATGTTGCGCACCGCGAGTTCGACGATCTTGCCGCTGATGGTGCGCGGAATCTCGGGTACCGCGACGATGCGCGCAGGCACGTGCCGCGGCGTGGTGTTGGTGCGAATGGTGTCGCGGATGCGTGCTTGCAGCGACTCGTCGAGTGCAAGACCCTCGCGCAGGCGCACGAATAGCACCACGCGTACATCGCCTTGCCAGTCTTGCCCGATGCACAAAGATTCGAGCACCTCGGGCAGGGTTTCGACCTGCCGGTAGATTTCGGCGGTTCCGATGCGCACGCCACCCGGATTCAGTACGGCATCGGAGCGACCGAGGATCATGAAGCCGCCATGCGCCGTGCGCAGCGCGTAATCGCCGTGATGCCACAGGCCCGCGAAGCGCTCGAAGTAAGCCTTGCGATAGCGCGACCCATCGACATCGTCCCAAAAGCCTAACGGCATCGAGGGAAAACTGCGCCGACAAACGAGTTCGCCTTTTTCGCCTGCGGGCAGCGAGTGGCCGGATTCGTCGACCACGTCGACGTCCATGCCGAGACCCGCACACTGCAGTTCGCCGCGATACACCGGCCCGAGCGGATTGGCGATGCAGAAACTCGAGATGATGTCGGTGCCACCCGAGATCGAGGACAGCTGCAGGTCACTTTTGATGTCGCGGTAAACGAAATCGAATTGCTCGGGCGCGAGCGGCGAGCCGGTCGACAACACGGTGCGCAGGGAGGGCAGCTGCACGCGTTCGCGTGGCCGGTAGCCCGCCTTTTCGAGCGCCGACAAATATTTTGGGCTGGTGCCGAAAATGCTGACGTGTTCGGCTTCGGCCATGCGCCAGAGCACGCCCTCGTCGGGGTGGAACGGCGAACCGTCGAACAGCACGAGCGTGGCACCTACCGCGAGACCACTCGCGAGCCAGTTCCACATCATCCAGCCGCAGGTGGTGAAGTAGAACAGCCGATCGTTGCGATGCAGATCGACGTGCAGGTGATGTTCCTTCAAATGCTGCAGCAAAGTGCCGCCGGCCCCATGAACGATGCACTTCGGTTTGCCCGTCGTACCCGACGAATACATCACGAACAGCGGATGATCGAAGGGCAGACGATTGAAAACGGGTTTCGCACCCGGCGTGCCGAAGCGATTCCAGAGCTGCACGCTGCGCGTCGAGTCGGCCGACAGGCGCCCGAGATCGGGCGTCGTACCGACGTAGGGCACCACGATCACGGTGCTTGCCGAAGGC
>RGYP01000067.1 GCA_010031985.1 Gammaproteobacteria bacterium | reverse complement strand
GGCCCGCGTCTTGCGGCGTCGACGCGGCCGCCGGAAGCTGATCGAGTGGCGGAAAAATCACGAAACGCGCCAGCAACACGCCGGCCAAAAGACCTGCGATGCCGACGATCGGAAACAAGACGCGGAGAGGCTTCACGGCAGCGAATTCTACAGGCACGAGGTTGCGGAAGTACGCGGCTCGGATGCTCGGATGCGAGCGAGCTCGCGCCGTGAGTCAGGGTTGTCGGTCTTTGAACCAGGGCGCAGGATCGAGCGGCCGCGCCGACTGACGAATTTCAAAATAAAGCTCGGGCTGGGCCCGTCCGCCGGTATCACCGACACCGGCGATGGTGTCGCCGGCGACGACCTGATCACCGACCGCCCGGAACAACTGTTCGTTGTGCCCATAGAGACTGAGATAACCGCCACCATGGTCGATGATCAGCAGCAGACCGAGGCCCGCCAACCAATCGGCATAGACCACGCGACCACGATGGATCGCCCGCACCGGCGTCCCCCGCGGCGCCGAGATCAGCACCCCCTCCCACTTCACCGTGCCAGCGCGCTGCTGTCCGAAACGTGCAACCAACCGACCGCTTGCGGGCCAGGCAAGCTTGCCGCGCATGTTGGCGAACGGGCTGCGATTGTCGGTGGGGAACTTCGGCGCAGTGCGACGCAGCTCGCGCAGCAATTTTTCGAGGGTGGCCTGTTCGCGTTGCAGTCGCTGCAAACTCGCGCTGCGAGCCATCGACTCTGCGGTGAGGCTCGCAAGGACTTCGCCACGCTCGCTGCGGGCTTTTTCGAGTCGTGACACTTCGCCGCGCTGGGCTTGTTCGAGACGCAGAATGCGCTCCTGCTCGGTCTCGAGGCTCGCGTCCAGCATCTCGATTTCGCGTACCCGGGTTTCGATCGCGCTCAGCTGCTCGGCGCGTGCACGACCGAAGTAACCGTAATACGCGAACATGCGCCCGGTACGCGCGGGGTCCTGTTGGTTCAGAAACAACTTGAGCGGCTCTTCGCGGCCGATCAAATAGGCGGCGCGCAGTTGAGCGGCCAACTCGCCCCGTTCGCGGGCAAGTTCGGTTTCCTGGGCAGTTTTTTGGGCAGCGAGGTCAGCCCGGCGCTGCTCGCGGTCGCTGCGCTCACCGCGCAATCGGTCGAGTTCGCCACGAGCACGATTCGCGGCGGTCTCGGCGGCCCGCAAAGCTCGGGTGAGACGGTCGCGCTCGGCGGCATCACGCGCGACCTGACCGCGGATTCGCTCGATCTGGCTGCGCAATTGGCGCAGTTCCGCCTCCGCGCGTGCAGCATCCTGCGCAGCGGCGACGCCGAGCAGCGCCGACCCTGCCAACACCAGCAAAATACGGGTCATACGGCCGAGCATCGGCATAGATTGTATAATCCCGCCCGTGGAAAAGTTGCCAGAGTACATCGCCAATCACCCATGGCTCGTGCTGATGACGGCGGTCGCGGCCGCGCTCGTGCTGGTATTCGAGATCCGGGCGCGCCGTGACGCCTTTGCCGGCGTCTCGCCGCAGGACCTCATCCGCATGCAGAACCAGGGTGCCCTGATCATCGATCTGCGCAAGCCCGAGGAGTTCGCCACCGGCCACATCGGCGGCGCGCGGCGCATGGACTCTGCCGATATGCTCACCGCCGGCGACACCCTCAAGAAGTACAAAGAGAAAAACGTGATCGTCTACTGCGACTCCGGTTCGACCGGTGCCGCAGCCGCTCGTGTCCTGGCGAGGCAGGGTTTCAAGCAGACCTTCAATCTCAAAGGCGGACTCAGCGGCTGGCGGGGCGAGAATCTGCCACTCGCTCGGGGCGAGGCCATGGCCAAGGGCAAATCATGAGCAAGGTCGTGATGTACGCCACCGCATGGTGTCCGTACTGTGTGCGGGCGCGCCAACTGCTCGAACGCAAGAACGCGAATCTCGAAATCATCGACGTCGATGGCAACTCGGCGCTGCGTCAAGAGATGATGAACCGCAGCGGCCGTCACACCGTGCCGCAAATTTTCATTGGCGACTTGCATGTCGGCGGCTGCGACGATCTGCATGCGCTCGACGCGAAGGGCGGCCTCGATCCGCTGCTCGCCGCCTGACCCGGCGTACTGCGCCGGACCATCCGTCCACGAACACAAGTACCACAGAGGCCAGACCACATGTCCGATCCAGATCCGCGCGCCGACGGCGTTGCCCAACCCGGCGAAGATCCGAACGCTCCCGAGTTTTCTTTGCAGTCGGTTTATTTGAAGGATTGCTCCTTCGAGGCGCCCCGGGGCCCACGCATCCAGGGTGAGTGGAATCCGCAAATCGGTCTCGACCTCAACACGGCCTCCGAAGCGGTATCGCCCGAAATGCGCGAGATCGTGCTGACGGTGAGCATCACGGCAAAGATCGGCGACAACACCGCCTTTCTGGTCGAGGTGCAGCAAGCGGGTCTGTTCGGAGTCCGCAACCTCAACGAAGACGAATATCGGCGTGCCGTGGCGGCCGTCGCCCCGGCCGTGCTCTTCCCCTACGCGCGCGCCAACATCGCGAATCTCGTGACGCAGGGGGGGTTCCCGCAACTGTTGCTGCCGCCGGTGAACTTCGATGCGCTCTACATGCGCTCGCTGGCCGATGCTGCCGCAACCTCGCAGCAGGCGGATCAAGCGCCGCCGGCACTGAACAGCTGAACGATGAACGACACGGCCGCCGCGCTGGCCGTGCTCGGTGCCGGATCCTGGGGCACCGCTCTCGCCATACAGTTCGCACGCGCCGGGCATCCGACCCGCCTTTGGGGTCGAGATATCGCACAGCAAACGGTCATGGCGAGCGAGCGTCGCAACGCTCGATACCTGCCGGATGCGCCTTTTCCAGATCGACTGAGCGTCGCCCGCAATCTCGATGAAGCTCTGCGTGGCGCAGGCGAAATCCTGATCGCCGTACCGAGCCATGCGTTGCGCAAGCTTCTCAAAGAAATTGCGCCACGACTCGGCGAGCACGTGCGTCTTGCGTGGGCCACCAAAGGCTTCGAACTCGAAACGGGTCTGCTGCCCCATCAGGTGGCCCGAGAGATCCTCGGTGACCGGCGCTCCTTTGCCGTGCTCTCAGGTCCCACCTTCGCGCGCGAAGTCGGCGGCGGACTGCCTACGGCCATGACCATCGCCTCGGCAGACGAAGCCTTCGCGACCGAGCTCGCCAAAAGTCTCTCGGGCGGAAATTTCCGTGCCTACACCTCGAACGACATCGTCGGTGTCGAGGTGGGTGGTGCCGTCAAGAACGTCCTCGCCGTGGGCGCGGGACTCGCCGATGGTCTCGGCTTCGGCGCCAACACCCGTGTCGCGCTGATCACTCGTGGACTCGTGGAAATGACGCGGCTCGGCGTCGCACTCGGTGCCAGACGCGAAACCTTCATGGGTCTCGCCGGCCTCGGCGATCTGGTGCTGACCTGTACCGACGACCAATCACGCAATCGTCGCTTCGGTTTGCTGCTCGCCGCAGGCAAAAGTACCGAACTCGCGCTCGCCGAGATCGGTCAAGTGGTCGAGGGTTATCTCGCTGCGCGTGCCGTGCATGGCGTGGCCGCTCGGCAGCACGTCGACATGCCGATCTGTGACGGTATTTATCGACTCCTCTACGAAGGCTTGCCGGCGCGCGAAGTCGTCAAGGCGCTGATGTCGCGACCGATCAAGGCCGAGTTCAGCGAATAGGCAAGTACGGCCTCAGCTGCCGGCAAAACCGTTCTGTCGCCAGGCTTCGTAGGTCACGAGGCTCACCGCGTTCGACAAATTGAGGCTGCGGTTGCCTTCGCGCATCGGGATGCTGACCCACGAGCCGGGGCCGAACTCGTCACGCAATTCTTCGAGCACTGCTTGTGGCAGGCCGCGCCGCTCCGAACCGAACAGCAGCACGTCGCCCGGCTGCCAAGCGACTTCGTCGTAGCGTCGCGTGCCGCCCGTCTCGATGGCGTACCACGCGGCTGAGCCAGCGGCGCCGACGCTGCGTAACGCCGCTCTGCAGGCGTCGAAGTGGTCGTGCACGTGCACGGCGGTCATCCAACGGTAGTCGAGTCCGGCGCGGCGTAGGGACCGCCGGTCGAGATCGAAGCCGAGCGGCTTGATCAAATGCAGCTCGACGCCCGTATTCGCGCACAGACGAATGACGTTACCGGTGTTGGGCGGAATCTCGGGCTCGAACAGGACGATGCGGAACATGGTGCGCATGGTAGCAATGCCACGGGGGTCTATAATCGCGTCATGTCCTCGTTGCGCTATCGTTTTCTCGGCATGGATTTCTCTTCGCCGATCGTGCTGCTCTCGGGCTGCGTCGGCTTCGGCGAGGAATACACGCGGGTCGAGGGATTCTCGAATACCGATTGCGGTGCCGTGGTGCTCAAGGGCACCACCCTCGAACCCCGGCTCGGCAACCCGCCGCATCGTGTCTACGAAACGCCGATGGGCATGCTGAATGCCATCGGCCTGCAAAATCCAGGCACCGATCACGTGGTGCACAACATCCTGCCCACACTCGATTTCACCGAGACGCGCTTCATTGCCAACGTCTCGGGCTCGACTCTCGAAGAATATGCCGAGGTGACGCGGCGCTTCGACGATTCACCGATCGATGCGATCGAAATCAACATCTCCTGCCCGAACGTCAAAGAAGGCGGTGTCGCCTTCGGCAATTACCCGGAGATGTCGGCGCGAGTAGTCACGGCCTGCCGCGCGGTCACCAAAAAACCCATCATCACCAAACTCTCGCCCAACCAGACCGACATCAAGGAAAACGCCCGACTGTGCATCGAGGCAGGCAGCGATGGCCTGTCGGTGATCAACACCATCATGGGCATGGCGATCGATGCGAAAACGCGTCGCCCGGTGATCGGCAACGTGCAGGGCGGGTTGTCCGGTCCAGCGATCAAACCGATCGCCTTGCTCAAAGTATTTCAGGTGTATGACGTCGCCAAGCGGCATGACGTGCCGATCATAGGCCAAGGCGGCATTACCACCGCGACCGATGCCATCGAATTCATGATTGCCGGGGCAAGCGCTGTCGGCATCGGCACTTCGCTGTTCTACGACCCGATGACCTGCAAAAAAATCAACGCCGGCATCGCGAAATACCTCGCCGACAACCACATGGCGAACGTGACCGATCTCGTCGGTACGCTGCGGCTCGCCGGCTGAACTCGCCGACTGAACTCGTCGATCGATATCGCCTACTGTCTGACGATCACGTTGCGAGTCGGATAGGCAAAAGAAATGCCCTCCGCTGCGAAGGCGGCGTGGATGGCACGACTGACGGCATCGTTGATCGACACGAAGTGACCGGGTGCCGCGTTCCACCCCGGCACGAAATACACCACCTCGAAGTTGAGCGCGTACTCGCCGAAGGTTCGTAACGCGCAGTACTCGAAGCGCGTTCCCTCGACGGACTCGATCGCACGGCGCACCACCGCGCAGACGCTGGCCAATTTCTCCGGCGTCGTTTCGTAGGCGACGCCGAGCTGAAACAGCGTGCGGCGCTCGGGCATGCGGCCGAGATTGCGGACGCGGCTCTTGAGCAGATCGGCATTGGCGATGATCACCTGTTCACCGGTCACGCTGCGCAGTCGCGTGCTGCGTACGCCGATGAATTCGACCGAACCTTCGATGTCGTCGATACGCAGCAGATCACCGACGCGAAACGGCTTGTCGAGCGTGATCGAAAGCGAAGCCAAAAGATCGCCGAGCACGGTCTGCACGGCGAGCGCGATGGCGATACCGCCGATACCGAGACCCGCGACCAACGCGGTGATGTTGATGCCGAGGTTGTCGAGCGCGAGCAGGACGGCGAGCGCAAAGATGGCGACGCGCGCCACGAACAGCAACACGCTCACGGAGCCAGACTGGCTCGTCTCGCCGGCGGCGATCATCCGCTCCTGACGCTGCTTGAGCGCAAACTCGGCAGCGGCCACGCCCCAGAGCGCCGCCTGGACCCAGAAGGTCAACACGATGATCGCGGTGGAGACCGACTCGATCCGCGGTGCGAGACTGAGGAAGCGCTCGGCGGCATAGAGCGCGACCACGATCAGGAACAGTCGACGCGTCCGCCGGATCAACAGCAGCACGAGATCTATCCAGGCCGGCGCATCGCGGCCGGCGAGCTGTCGAGCGCGGGCCATCACGAAGAGACGAACAGCGGGCAACACGAAGAAACACACCAGAAACGCCGCGGCCGCGAGCAGCCACTGCGTCACCGTGTTGTCGAACCAGACCATATCGGAGCGCACGTTAGCAAAAATGGTCGGAATCCGCGCGTCCGCGGACAAGGGGCGTTCAATGACGCGGATCGAGCATGGACATCCATTTGGCGAAGCGCCGCTGATCGAACACGTTGTCGTCACGCAGATCGTCGAACAGACGGTTGATCTCCGCGCGCTTGCCTTGATCCAGTTTGAGACCCGCCAGCATCACGACCATGCCCATCGAGGCCTGCTCGGCGGCCGCTGGGTCCGGAAACTCGCCCCGCCGCGATGCCTCGACCAAGGCCTGAGCGACGGCATTCAACTGCGCTGCAGACCAATTGACCTCGGCGAGTTGTTTCTCGGCCGACGCCAGTGCAGCTCTCGTTTGCGACAAGGCCGCTCGCAACGAGGCTGCATCACCATGTGTCGCTTTTTGCAAGGCGACGATTGCCCGGTCGAGATCGGTGCGAGCGCTCAACTGCAGCGCTGCGGTCACTCGGCGCAACACCAATAAATGCGCATCCTGCCAACGCAAATCACCCGGCTCGTTGCCAAGTGCACTCGAACCCCCGAAAGCGGTCAGTCGCAGGTCACGATGACAAGAGTGACAAGCGAAAACGCCGAAGTCGGGAATCGGGCCCATGCGGCCGGTACCGTGCTGTTCGATCAACTTGAGCTGATGGCGCGAGGAGTCCAATAACCCCTTCACCCATGTCGACGAATGATCGGTCGGCGCTTTCTTGCGGTAATGCTCGCGACCACCACTGGTGCGCCACAGTTCAAGATAAGTATCCAATTCGAAAACGAGTCGGGGATGTCCCGCTGCCATCATGCGATGGTTGGCATAACGGTTTTGATCGCCGACATGACAGCCAAGACAAGTCCCGGCCAGCACTTCGGGCTTCTCGAGCGCGACCAAACCATTCGCCAAGTGCTCGCTGCGAGGAATTCGCGGGCTCTGATAATGGGTCGCCAACCACTTTTCGGCGCCGCCGTGACAACTCTCGCAACCCACTCCGTCGTCGAGTTGGAACTTTACGCCGCGCTTCGCTGCAGGGACGGCATCGGAATGGCAGGCGAGGCAGGCCGGCGCCTCGTGGGCGGGACCGATACCCAGCCGACGAGCGATCTCCTGCGATCGCTTGTTGAGCAACACCTTGTAGGCGTTGCTGTGCGGGTCGAACTGCGACCAAGTGGTGTACTCGTTCTGCAAGGCGCTGTCGAAAGCCTTCAGCGGCTGGGTCGAACCATGACACAAGGAGGAAGCACAGGTGGCCACCCCTTCATGACGAACTTTGGCATCGTCCGCGAGCGCAGCGAGCATTGCGAAAGCGGCAATACCGAATGCTGCCCACTTCAATCGGGTGTTCTTCCAACTCATCGGGGGTTCCTCTGCGCCTGCTTCACACCAGGGTTGTCCTCGACGAACCAAGGCTCGCCATCCTTGTCGAGATACAACCGCTGCATTTCCTGCAGGTTGAACGGGCGCGCACCGCGGCGACCGAACACTGCCACTTGGCCACCACTTTCGTCCACCGCTCGATCACGCTCCAAGGGTCGCGAGAGGCTGAGCGCAGGAGTACGCGTCGCCTTGCGCGCGATCAACTCCGGCCGCGGCTCTGGACTGAAGCCGTAGAAGTTCGGCTGGGAAGACGGGCTCGTCAACTGCACGACTTTCAAGCCGCCCTGCCCATCTGCCACGTAGGCGAATAGAGAGGCATTGGTGGATGCGATCATCACGTCTCGCGAATCCACGAGACCGCCGTCGCCATTCCACTTCTGGAACAAACGCGCTGCATGCGGACGCTTCACGTCGATGATGGCAAGCCCCTCACGCCCGTTCGCCACGTAAGCATAGGTTCGGGCGACGGTGAAACCGGCGGCGTTGGCGAGCGGTACCGTCGCCTCGGGTCGTTTGCGCGGTCGGGTCGGTGT
>RGYP01000066.1 GCA_010031985.1 Gammaproteobacteria bacterium | reverse complement strand
CCGTCACGAATCTTTGAGCGAGTTCGCCACGACGGCGACGCTCTGCGGCGTCGCTCGCCAGCGCAGCCACTCTGCTCGCCAAAGAATCGACGTCACCGACGACCTCGAGCGCGCCTGCGCTCTGCATGGCGGCCACGACGTCGGCGTTGTTGTAGCCGTGCGGACCCGTCAGGGTGGCCACCGCGAGCGCTGCAGGCTCGATGAGGTTGTGTCCGCCGACGTCACCCACCAGGCTGCCGCCCACGAAGGCGAGATCCGCTGCGGCATAAGCCGTCGTCAACTCCCCCAGCGTATCGAGCAGCAGCACGTCGGCGGCGGACCGGTCGATGGCAGGCAAGGTCGACGGCTCGCTCATCGCGGATCTGGCGACGAAAATCGCCGCTTGCGAACGTAGAGTCGCGGCAACACTCGCGAATCGTGGCGGATGACGCGGCGCAAGCACGAGGGCGAGATCGACGTTCGCCGCGCGCAAGCGTCGCTGAACTTCGAGCAGCAACGTCTCTTCGGCGGCATACGTGCTGCCCGCCACCAAAACGCACCGCCGTTGCCACCCCAGCCGAGCACGCAGCGCCATGCCTGCCGCCCTGGCCTCTTCAGCCAAAGAAACGTCGAATTTCAGATTGCCGGTCACGTACACCCGCGCAGTAGGTACACCGAGTTCGCAAAAGCGCGCCGCATCGATTTCGCTCTGCGCCGCGACCGTCGTGTGCTCGCGCAACGTCTCGCGGAAGACGTCGACGAGCTTTTGGTATCGCCGCAGCGAACGCGCCGAGATCGTCGCACTCGCGAGCACCACCGCCACGCCGCGCGCGCCACACTCGCGCATCAGGTTGGGCCAGAGTTCTTTTTCGATGATGATGGCCAGCTTTGGTCGCACGCGAGCGAGAAACCGCCGTACGTTGGCGCGGGTGTCGAACGGCAGGAAGCGCAGCTCGACCGTATCGCCGAACAGCGCCCTCGCACGCGCCGCGCCGGTCGCCGTCGTCGTGGTCAACACCAGCGGACGGGGTTGCGGAATCGCGCACGATCGAAGTCGATGAGATACCAAGTGCCGCTCGCATCGCGCAAAAGATTGTGTGCATTGAGATCGGCGTGATGCAGACCCACGGCATGAAAGCGTGCGATGGTGGCGCCGATGGCGGACCAATCGATCGCTGCGGCGGCCGTCGCCGCGCACGGATCCCCCGAACCGCGATCCCCCGAACCGCCGAGCAACGCGGCGAGCGACACGGCGCCCACGATGCGCAGCGTGATGAGATCACCCTGATACGTGAATGCCGACGGCAGGTAACGCGCAGCGACCGCAGGCGCCACCGGCAAACCCAACTGCTGCAGACGCCGCGTGACCCGAAATTCCTGCAACGGCCGCGAACGCTCGGGGCCACGATCAAAATATCGATCGGTCGACAGCCGCGCCATCAGACCACCGCGGCGATAGTGCCGCAGCGCGTAGCCGCGCCCCTGCCACTCGAAGAAATGCGTACTGCCTCGGCCGCGGGCACTGCCACGCAGGGCGCCCGCGATCATCCAGTGATCCGCGTCGAACCAATGCGCCGCGAAATTGCCGACGAGGGAGGGGTCATATAGCATCACGCAGCGCCCGGCTTCGAGTCGGCTCTCCGACGGGTCGCGCGCGAGATCATCTTTCATCGTCGCCCTCACCGCCCCACTCATGCTGCCGCTCGCCACGCCGCCCGAATCCGTCTGCCTGCTGCGGCTGTCGGCGATCGGCGACACCTGTCACGTCGTTCCCCTGCTGCGCTGCCTGCAGCGTGCCTGGCCGGAAACGCGTTTTACCTGGGTCATCGGTCGCATCGAAGCGAAACTGATGAGCCTGCTGCCGGGGGTGGAGTTTATCACCGTCGACAAGCGCGCCGGCGTCGCAGGCCTGCGTAGCCTGCGTCAAACCCTGCGTGGGCGCCACTTCGATCTGCTGTTACACCTGCAATTGTCGCTGCGCGCGAGCATGGTCGCCGCGCTGGTACCCGCACGCATCAAACTCGGCTTCGATCGGGCGCGGGCGCGCGAACTGCAATGGTTGCTCACCAATGCGCGCATCGCACCACGGGCCCGCGAGCATGTACTCGACAGTTTCATGGGCTTTGCCACCGCCTGCGGCGTGCACGAGCAGACCCTCGAGTGGAACCTGCCGCTGCCCGAAGATGCCCTCGGCTATGCACGGCACTGGATTGCCGACGGCGCGCCGCCGACGATGGTGATCAGCCCCTGTTCGAGTCACGTGCAGCGCAACTGGCTCCCCGAGCGCTATGCGGCCGTCGCACGTCATGCCATCGAAGCACACGGCATGCAGGTCATTCTTGCGGGCGGTCCGAGTGCTCTGGAACGCGACGTGGCAGCGGCGATCCGCGAACGATGCCCGTCCGTGATCGATCAGGTCGGCAAGGACACGCTGCCGCAGATGCTCGCCCTGCTCGCACGTGCCCGCGTTCTGCTCGCGCCCGACTCGGGCCCGGCACACATGGCCACCATGGTGCGCACACCGGTCATCGGCCTGTACGCCGCAACCAATCCTGCGCGCAGCGGCCCCTATCTCTCGCGCGAGTGGTGCATCGACGCCTTCCCGCGCGCCGCTCGCGAATTTCGTGGTCGCACGCCCGACGAACTGCCCTGGGCCACCAAAATCGAGCAGCCTGGCGTGATGGCCTTGATCAGCGCTGCCGAGGTCTGCGACAAACTCGACGTCCTGCTAGCATCGCGCCCATGAAAGACATCCTCGTACCCATTTCGCCGGGCGAACTGCTCGACAAAATCACCATCCTGCGCATCAAGTCGGCACGCATGACCGACCCGGTCAAGGTCGGCAACGTCCGACTCGAGCTCGACTTGCTCGAAAAGACGTGGCGCGAGAGCGGTGCGGCGATCCCCGAAGTCGCCGCTGACGAAGCGGCGCTGCAGCGCGTGAACGAAGCCTTGTGGGACATCGAAGACAAGATTCGCGACAAGGAACTCGCCAGCGCCTTCGATGCCGAATTCATCGAGCTCGCGCGCGCGGTTTACGTCACCAACGACGAACGCGCTGCCGTCAAAAAGCGCATCAATGTCGCGCTCGGCTCGCGCATCGTCGAAGAAAAATCCTACAAGCCCTACAAGCCGGGCTGATTCGCCGTCCCCGGCTGATTCGCCGCCGGCGCATCGAGCGCCTCGAGGATCGCGCGAGTCGCTCCTGCGGGGTCTGCATCAAAGAATCCATAGCTCCACTGCGGCATCTCGAGGAGCGTCGAACCCGGGATGAGCGCTGCGGCAGCTGCGGTTTGAGTGACGAGCCCGTCTCGCGGCGCAATGAGCGCCGTCGGCACCCGGATCGAGCGCAGCATGGGTGCGGCATCGTAAGCGGCCAGCGCTGCCATCGCGTACGAGGCGCGCGTGCCAGCGCGCTGTTTCTCGGCCACCAATCGCGCAGCCTGTTCGAGCGACTGGCCTGCCGGTCGCACGCTCATCGTGCTTTTCCACTCCGTCAGCAGCGCCGAACCGTCTTCGGCGAGGGCGGTATTCGTACGCAGACCGGCACGACGCTGCGCATCAAAGAAAGGCATGGAGATCAGCACCAGGCGGCGTACGGACTCGGGGTGGCGCGCAGCGATCTCCGCTGCGAGCAGGGCCCCCGTGTGATAACCCACGAGATCGACGGGTTCTTTTTGAGCGGCGATGAGTTCGTGCAGCGCTCGCGACACCATCAGCGCCCGAGGCGACCGCTGCCGTGGGTTTGCGGATCGGTCCGCGCTGATTGATCTCTAGCAGATGACCATCCGGGTCCCAGGCGAACAGAAAGGTCGCATCCCAGCGAACACCCCCTGCGCCCGTCACCTCCTGTGTTTTGGGCGGCTTCAGGATCGGCGTACCGGCGGCCTGCATGCGTCGATACACCGCTTGGACGTCGTCCGTCTCGATCATGAGGACGGCATCACCGGGATACAGTCGCGGCGGAGTTTTTGGCAAAGAGCGCGGACCACCGTACTCGAGCAGCCCGATCATGCCGATCCACGGATGTTTGCCTTTCATGATCAGAAAACGGCTCGGCGCACCGAGGGGCGCCTCGGAAGGCAGGCTATCGGCAGTGACCTTGCCGTTGTTCTCCAGCCAAACCTCGAAACCGAGAACATCGCGATAAAAACGTCGTGACGCATCGAGGTCGTGGACGATCAGCGTCGCGCGACGGACGACGCTCGTCGAGGCTGCCTTGGCGTCAGCCACGACAGAGCGGGCAGACCCGGCAGGCTCGGCAGCCATAGCGGCCTCGCCGGCAACCGACGACGGCGCGCCGACGGTCAGCCAGCTGCCGACCACCAGCGCCGCAACCCGACTCAGCGCTGCAGCGTGTACTCGGCGCCGCAGTAAGGACATTTGGCCCAGCCGGTTTTTTCGATGGGCAGATAGACGCGCGGATGGGAGTTCCACAATTGCATCTCCGGCATCGGACAGGCGAGCGGCAGGTCTTCGACCGTCACCTGATACTGATTTTGTGCGTTCGGTTGGATGAGCGGTTTGCTGGACATGTCGATCTCTCGGTTACGGCGCGATTATACCGATGACGCCGAAGCGCCCGCGAACGTCTGATCCCATATCCGCGCCACGGCAGCACGCTCCGCCGCAAATTCGCTGCTCGCAATCAGACCGCTTTGTTCGCGCAGGGAGCGATGGTGATTGCGACGGCGATACGCCCGATAAGCTTCCGTCAGTACATCGACCATGGCCTGCGGCACGAGGTCCCCGGAGGCCAATGTCTCGAGCTGACGGATGGTGTCGGGGAACATCACCACCGCAGGATGCCGCCCGCCCTCACGCAGCGCCCAGTACTGCGCCAAAAACTCGATGTCGGCGATACCGCCGCGATCTTGTTTGAGATCGAACTGTCCCTCGCGCGATTTGGACAGTTCGCGGCGCATGCGCTCGCGCATCGCGCTCACCTCGTCGCGAAGCGTGTCGCGACGCACGAACTGCCCGAGGATACGGATGCGCGCGCTTTCGAACCTCGCCCGCAACGCGGGCGCTCCGGCCACCGCACGTGCGTGCAACAAAGCCTGATGCTCCCAGGTCCAAGCCGAGCTGCGTTGATACTCGACGAAGCTGTCGATCTGGGTGATCAGCATTCCGCCCTTGCCGCTCGGCCGCAGCCGCACGTCGACCTCGTAGAGGCGACCCGCCGCCGAGTGCACGGTCAAGATATGCACGATGCGCTGCGCGAGACGAACAAAGAAAATCTGGTTGTCGATCGGGCGCTCACCGAGAGTTTCCTGCACCGCACCCGCGGAGTCGTGCAGGAATACGAGATCGAGATCCGAGCCGTAACCGAGTTCGATGCCGCCAAGCTTGCCGTAACCCACCGCGCAGACCTCGACCGCACGCGGGGCTGATTCGTCGGTCTCCCGGCAGCTCGGTACGCCGAACTGCAGCGTCATTTGCTGCCACGCCTGCTGCATCGCCTGCTCGACGATCAGCTCGGCAATGTCGGTGAGCCGATCCGACACCCGCATCAGCGGCAAACTGCCCGACAGATCGGCAATGGCCACGCGAAACACGGCAGCGCGCTTGAACTGCGCAAGTGCCTCGACGAGCCGCTCGGGGTCCTGATGATCGACGCGCGCGAGTCGATCCTCGAGATCGGCGGCGAGTTCCGCACGACCCGGGGGTTCGGTGAGGGCCCGCTCGTCGAGCAACTCATCGAGCAACAAGGGGTGTGCCGCCAGCTGCTGCACCAAAAAATCGCCACCGCGACAGACGGTGACGAAACGCGTTCGCGCCGCCGGGTTTTCGTTGAGGAGCGAAAAATAGGAACTGCGACCACCGATGGCTTCGAGTACGCGCAGCAGTCTTCGCGCCATGACCAGAATGTCGTCCTCGGGCTCCAACGCCGCGAAGAGTTGCGGCAGCAACAACTCGAGTCGACGCCGACCCGTCGCATCGAGTCTGCGGATCGGCCCGCCATCGCGAAAATCGACGAACAGTCGGGCGAGCTCGGTAGCAGCAGCGACACCGCTCTCGGCCAGCATTTGGGCGAGCGCGGTCGCGCTACTGGCCTCATCGAGCACCACGGCGAAAGCGCCGCCGGGTTGCGCCACGTCGGTGTTGCTCAAGCTCGCGCCGCGTGCGCTCGCCGTGGCCGCCCCGTCCTCGCCCCCGACCGGCGAAAACACGAGCGCATTGAAGGCGCGCTGCACCTGCGCTGCATGGTGACGATAGTCGCTCAAGACCTGCTGCCAATCTGCATGGCCCATGGCCCGCGCGAGCCGCGCCTGTGCATCGGCCTCTTTGGGTAGCGTGTGCACCTGTGCATCCGCGAGCATCTGCAGACGGTTTTCGAGCGTGCGCAGATACCGATAGGCGGCATCGAGCTCTTTCACCACCTGGGGTCGAAGCAACTTGCTGCGCGCGAGCTGCGGAAGAATCTCGAACAGCCGCGGGCCCTGCAAACGGCGATCCTGACCGCCGCGAATCAGTTGCATCGCCTGCACGATGAATTCGATCTCGCGTATGCCACCAGGCCCGAGCTTGACGTGATCGACGAGATCCTTGCGAGCGATCTGCTTCTCGATGAGTTGCTTCATCTCGCGCAGCGACTCGAACACGCCGAAGTCGAGATAGCGCCGGTAAACGAACGGTCTGACTGCAGACTCGTAGAGTTCGCCATAAGTCTCGGTCGCCGTGATGGGACGCGCCTTGACCCAGGCATAGCGCTCCCAGTCGCGGCCGTGTTGCAGCAGATAATCTTCGAAAGCCGAAAAACCGCAGGCGAGCGGGCCCGAATCGCCGAACGGCCGCAACCGCATGTCGACACGGAACACGAAGCCATCGACCGTCACCGTCGCCAGCAACCGCAGCAACGCCTGCCCCAGCCGAATGAAAAATTCGTCGTGGCTGACCGGCGCGGCATGAACGGTCTCGCCGTAGCCCGGGAAAAGAAAGACCAGATCGATATCGGAGGAAAAATTGAGCTCGCGGCCACCGAGCTTGCCCATGCCGACCACCACCATCGGCATCGGCGCTCCATCGGCATATTGCGGCGTGCCGTAGCGCTGCGTGGTCAACTGCCAAGCCACACGCATCGCCGTATTCACGGCATCGTCGGCAAAGGCCGACAGATCTTCGAGCGTCTCTTCGAGACCCGCCCGTCCGTTCAGATCGCGCCAGGCGATACGTACCATCTCGCGTCGCCGCCAACGGCGCAACCAAGCCTGCCATTCAGGCTCGGCGGTCTCGATGGTCGGTGGTTCGGCCCCTTCTGGCCAGCACGACTGCCCGCCCGCCGCTCGCAACTCGACGAGCGCACCGCCGCGCAGCAAATCCGGCATCAACTGCGAGTCGCGCGCAAAACTCTCGGCGATGAAGCTGCTGCAAGCGAACGCATGGCCGGCCTCGGCACGCCATGCTTCCGGAAAATCTTCGGGAGTCACGCCAAACATCGCAAGATCGAAGGATACAAAAAAGCCCCGCCGGAGGCGGGGCTATCTTGGTGTGCTCCGATCGGAGGGGGAGATGATCAGATCACGGGAAAGAGCGTAGCAACGCCCGCCCGAGTCGTATGTGCGGAGGAACACCGATCCGCCGAAAGCTCGTGGATCACCGCGGCGCTCAGCAGCGTCGCCTCGGCAAACGGCGCGGCCACCAACTGCATGCCGATCGGCAGACCACGATCGTCGAATCCGGCCGGCATACTGAGCGCCGGAAACCCCAAATAATTGAACGGTGCGGTGCAGCGTACGAGCTTGCTCAGTATCGGCCAAAGATCAGGACCCGCACCGACGTCGGTTTCGTCTCGACGCGGCACTCTGATCGGCAGCGTCGGCGTCAACAACACATCGCAAATGCCGAAAACCTCACGGTGGATTTCTTCGACCACCGAGAGTCGCGCCTGTAACGCCTCGAAATGCAGCGTGCTAGGGATGGCGAGGCCGAGACTCGCCCGCAGACGCACCTGCGGTGTGTAACTCGCGGCATGCGAGCGTAGCCGCGAGGCGTGTATTGCGGTGGCTTCGGAATAGACCACCGCGCGACTGAGTTCCGCCATCCACTCGATCGCCGGAACCCGCACCGCGACGACTCGAGCACCGGCCGCCTCGAAAAGCGCCAGCGAACGCTCGAATGCCGCGCGCACGGAGGCGTCGAGCTCGTCGA
>RGYP01000065.1 GCA_010031985.1 Gammaproteobacteria bacterium | reverse complement strand
GCCCTTCAAGCTCGACGACGTGCGCGCCGCGTTGTCCGAGATCGGCGTCTCGGGCATGACCGTCACCGAGGTCAAAGGCTTCGGTCGCCAGCGTGGTCATACCGAACTTTATCGTGGCGCCGAATACGTGGTGGACTTCGTCCCGAAAACCCGTATCGAAGTTGCCGTTCGCGGTGACCTCGTCGATCAGGTCACCGAGGCCATCGTCAAGGCGGCGAAGACCGGCAAGGTGGGTGACGGCAAGATCTTCATCACCGAGATCGATCGCGTCATTCGCATCCGCACCGGCGAGACCGACGAGTCGGCGCTCTGAGCTGACACCGAACGTCTCTTAAAAAATGGCCAAGGCCATCCGTATTCATCGGGCCGGTGGGCCCGAGGAAATGCGCTACGAAGATATCGTGATCGTCGCGCCTGCCGAGGGCGAGGTTCAAGTACGCCACACCGCCGTCGGTCTCAATTACATCGACGTCTACGATCGCACCGGTCTCTACCCGATGCCCTTGCCCGGCAGTCTCGGGCGCGAGGCCGCTGGAGTCGTGACTGCCGTCGGCCGCAAGATCAAAGATTTCCGGCCGGGTGATCGAGTGGCCTATGTGCATACGGTACCCGGCAGCTATTGCGAAGTACGCAATCTGCCGGCCGCGCGACTCGTCAAACTGCCGCGCAGCGTGAGCGACGAACAGGCTGCAGCGCTCATGCTCAAAGGCCTCACGGCCGAATATCTTTTGCGTCGGACCTATCGTGTGCAACGCGGGGACTGGATTTTGGTGCACGCCGCCGTCGGCGGCGTCGGTCTCATTCTTTGCCAATGGGCCAAGGCACTCGGTGCCAAGGTCATCGGCGTGGTCGGCAGCGAGGCCAAAGTAGCTCTCGCAAAGAAAAGCGGCTGCAAGCACGTGCTCGTGATGGGTCGTGACAAGATCGCCGAGTCGGTGCGCAGACTCACCCAGGGAGCGGGCGTCAGGGTTGTCTACGACTCGGTCGGCAAAGACACGTTCATGGAATCGCTCGACTGCCTCGCGCCACTCGGCATGATGGTGAGCTACGGCAACGCTTCGGGACCACCGCCTGCCATCTCGCCGCTCGAGCTTTCGAAGCGCGGCTCGCTGTTTCTCACCCGGCCGTCCCTGTTTGCTTACATCGCGCAGCGGACAGATCTCGACGCGGCCGCCAAGGCCTTGTTTGGCGCGCTGTCGTCGAAGAAGTTCAAGCTGCACGTTGGTCAGCGCTATGCGCTGGCCGACGCCGCGCGGGCGCATCGCGATCTCGAAGCCCGCAAAACCACGGGCTCGACCGTACTCATTCCCTGAAGCCGCTCATCCCCTGAAGCCGCTCATTCCCTGAGAAAAATCCACTCGGTCGGATCGGATACCACCGGGCTGCGACCGCCCGCGGCCGGGAAATTGTTGTCGTTGACCACGACGAGTTCGCCCGGAGCGGTCGGCCAAAGCGCCTCGGTCGTCAAAAACGGAAAACGAAAATGATCCGTACCGCCGGCGAGCTTGTCAGGATCGGCGATGTTCAGCAGGTCCACGGCCAGAGTTTTTTCTGGTAAACGCGACAGGTGGACGCGGAAGATTTTTTTGAACTCCGCCGCCGGTCCTTG
The DNA here is from genome assembly GCA_010031985.1 of Gammaproteobacteria bacterium. Lineage (GTDB taxonomy): Bacteria > Pseudomonadota > Gammaproteobacteria > Steroidobacterales > Steroidobacteraceae > UBA964. The sequence goes on along the minus strand of RGYP01000065.1, from coordinate 6,534 downwards.
TAGCGCATCGCGTTCGATGACGAGATAGCCATCAGCGCCACTGAACGGATCGCGGACGATCTCGGAGACGGCATGACTTGCGCCGTCGATAGGATAGAGCCACTCGCGACCCGTCCAGGCCCGAAGTTCCAGATCGTATTCGAGCAGACGAACACCGGCAGCGAGATCGCCAGGAATCGGCGCCTCGAGCATGGCGATGAGGGTGTTTGTGCGCAGTCCGCGGGCGAGCCCCTCGAAACCCTTCGAAGCGCCGATACGCGCAACTTTCCCCGTATCGACCACCTCGGGATGTGCCGCTGAGCGCAGCACGCTGCCACCTAGCGCGAGTTCCACCGGAGCCTCGAGCAGTCGCCCGTCGGCGCCGAAATGCAGCAGCCATGGACCGTGCTCGTCACCGACCCAGAAGCTGCCATCGTCCATCACAATCAAAGATTCCGGATCGACGTCGGCACCCGTAAGGGGTCGATCGCGATCACTGCCCAGCGTGAGCGGCCAAGGAAAATGCCGGTTCGGATCACGCAGCGCGATACGCTGTACGACGGTGACGGTTGGCGCGGCGTTGCCTGGCTTCGGGCGTGCGCGGCGCTCGGGCTTTGCCGGCGCGCGAACGGGTGCGATTTTCATGCGATAGATCGCCAGCCGGTAATCGCCGCTGTTGGCGCGGGTACCGAAACCGTTGTCCGACAGCGCCCACCACTGCATCGGTGCATTCTTTGTGGTCTTGGTCGCTGCAACCGGGGCGATGGCGCTGATACCCTGGATGGGCTGTGCTGCGAAGCGCGGGCTGGCGAGCTTGCGACCATCGTCCGCATAAGCCCCGGAAGAGGGGGTCTCTGGCGCAAAAGTCTGCGCCGGCAAGATCGCGACGCCCGTCAGCACGACCTCTGCTCGCGACTCTTTGCCGAGCAGGCCGATCAAACCAAGCGCAGCGATCAGGCTGAGCGCTGCGCGCCTACGCTCCGCCGGCACGGCGGCGTTCACTCAGCCGATCGGTCCCTGACCGGGCTTCAACACGCCGATCAGCGCCGAAATCGCCACGCCCGCCCAAATCAGCAGCACGTAGGGCCTGCAAGCGGCCATGCCGTCGATCATCTGGCGATCGCTTTCCGGAGTGGGTCCCGTACTGGCGAGCGTTCGGAAGCCCTCGATGAACGGTGGCAGTTTCAGACGGATCATGAAGCCGCAGAAGATGAGGGCAGCGAAGATCAAAAGTTTTGCGGCGATCCATGGATAGGGACGCAGCGGCCCGGTGACCCAGTGGTAAGCGACCGACGCGAGAATCGCGAAGATCATGAACACTCGAAAGCGTTTGTCCCAAGTGGCAAGCATCTTGCCGAAATCGGTGCCTTCTTTGGCGTGGATGGTATGTACCACCCATACCCACACCGGACCGAGCGCAACGATGGCGATGGTCTGCCAGAGCGGATGCTCATAGCCAACGAACTCGGCGAGTACGCCACCGACCGTCAGCATCAGTGCCAGGCAATAGCGGGGCAGCATGTCGAGATTGATGAATATTTTGAATGCTGCCAATCGCGCATCGCGCGAAAGACTGGCGTTGGTGACGAACTTGCTGGAGTAGAAAACGCCAGCGTCGCCGCCCAGCCAATAAACGAACAGCAAAATATGCAGATACTTGAGCAGCCCGTGCGCGAGCCCGATGTCTTCCATGCGTACACCCCCCGATCGAAGAGAGCCGTAGCGTATCAGAGCCGAGGACGCTTGCCCGCTCGAAAAGGCTCGTCGAGCGCAGCCAGTTCACGCACATCCCGCCCGTATGGGTCCGGCTTGAACACGATGCTGCCGTCGTCATCCCGATCGGCTGTCCAGTAGATGATCAGTATCGGTACGGGCTGCGACATCCGTACGGTGCGGGTCTCGCCGCTGGCCACGGCGGCGTCGAGTGCCGCCCGATTCCATTTCGCGGGATCGGCCAGAAGCAACTCGGCGAGTTCGAGGGGTCGTTCGGTGCGGATGCAACCTGAACTGAACGCACGTTCGGTTTCATTGAACAAAGATTTCGAGGGCGTGTCGTGCAAATAGACGAGATGCGGATTCGGAAAGTTGATTTTGACCACGCCGAGTGCATTCGCAGGGCCCGGGTCTTGTCGGAGCATGAACGGGAAATTGCGTACCGTATAAGCCGAGAAGTCGATGGCCGCGGGATCGAGTGCCTTGCCGCTGCGATCGAGCACCTTCAGATTCTTGCGCTCGAGCACGCGGCGATCGCCCTTGCGCAAGGAGGGCAGGATGTCCTTGGCGAGGATGCCGGGAGGCACCGTCCACGTGGGGTTGAGCACGATCTCGTCGATGCTCGCCTTGAAGATCGGTGTTTTTCGGTAGGGCTGACCAATCACGGCGCGTGCCTGCCAGATGCGCTTGCGAGCTCGAACATAGTGCACTTCGAAGCCTGCCACGTCGACGACGACGAGATCGTCGTCGCGAATTTCGTGCAGTACCTGACGACCGCGTTCGAGATTCACGCGCAGCTGGGCAATGCGCTGCTCGACGGGAACATTGAGCGTGCGCAAGGTGGATTTACCGAGCCTGCCATCGACCATGAGTCGATGTCGACGCTGTGCATGCGCGAGCGCTTTCTCGAGCCCTCGATCGAAGACCTCCAGGTTGGCTGGCGATTCAGTCGCTCCCGTGGCCGAAAGATCACCCGACATCGCGAGGCGTCGACGCAGCAGCGCCACGCGCGGGTCGCTCATGCCGCATCGCAAGACGGGTCCTTCGGGAATCGTCGGCCAGCCGCCGAGTGCGGCGATCGCCCGATACTGGGCGAGCGCTTCGCGACCCGCGGCATACATCCAATGATCGGGTCGTGCGAGCGCCGCGCTGCCGCGGATGCGATTGCCGCGAATGGCGTCGTGCACGAAGCGCACGGCATCGGTTTCGCGGATTACGCGGGCGTCGAAGTTCCAGTTTGCATCGAGCGAGACGGGATCGACCTTTCCGAAGTAAAGGTGATAGAGCACGAGCGCGAAGGCATCGGAGGCGAGCAGGTCGAGTTGAACCTGATCGAGAGCCGTTCTCGGGCTCTGGCCCGATAGACGACGCAGCGTTTCGAAGTGATAGTCCGCAGGACGCAGTCCATCGTCCGCGACATCCTCGAGCACCTCGAGCAGCGACTGCAGTCGCGTCGCATCCCAGTAAGGCCGATACTCGTTCAGCGCGTAAAGTTTGGCGAGCGAGCGTCGCGCCTGCAGCCGCTCGCCTTCGATACCGAGTTCGGTGCCTGCATCGATAGCCTCGATGCGTTGGCGCAGCGTTTCGGCGACGACGGTGGTTGCGCGTGGCGTCGTTGCAACGCTCGGCAAGGCGCTCGCAAGCAAGCAGGCGAGCCACCACAGGCCGAGTCGCGCAAGCTGGCGCGCGCCGCGCCCAAGGCGTTCCCGGATCGACCTATTTGGCGATCTCGTCGAGGAAGGCACGGTACTGTGCCTCGTTCTCGCGCGCCATCCGGTCGTCCAGCTCTTCCCGATACAGATAAAACAGGCGATCGAGAAATTTTTGGCGCCATAGTTCGCGCTCGGATTCGGTGGCGGCGTCGGCGACGTGACGCTCGAGATCTTCGCGCAGAATCACGCCTTTTTCGGCTGCCACGCGCTCCATGGTGTCGATGCGCTGATAGAGCACCGCCATCTCCGTGGCCATCGCCATCATCATGCCGTGCAGTCTGTCGATTTCGACGTTGTCGAAGAACTGCGGGCGGCGCCCCTTGACGCTGCGCTTTACTTTGATGTCCGGGCTGCCGACATCCTGTGGACGCGTGCTTTCTGTCATGGTGGATCCTGACTTTTAGTTATTGTTTGCGAGTCACGAGTACTTGCCAGGCGTTGCCCGGCGCGAATTCGCCCGCTTGAAATTCTCGTTCGTGACCCGCCGACGATCGATACGCCGAAGGCGCCATGCAAAACTCGACGTGTTCCGCTGCGAAGCCGGCCTTCACGCTTTCTTTGACCTGATCGACCTCGCGCATCGCACCCCAGTAGGGCTCGTTGTTGTAATAGGTCTCGCAGTCGAGCATGAATTGGTTGAATTCATCCATCGCCCAGAACGGCGGCAGATCGCCATGTACCGCCATGCCGCCCGGCGCGAGCAGTCGGTGGCATTCGCGCAGAATGGCGGGCAGCGCTTTGCCCGAAGTCTCGTGGAAGAGAATCGACGAGGCGATCAGGTCGAAGTGCCCATCGGGGAAGCGGGTATTCGCGGCATCTTGCTGCGAGAAGTGCACACGCTTGCCTAGCGACTCGGCCCGAGCGTGCGCATAGCGCAACAACGACGGTCCGATGTCGATGGCGTGAACCTCGGCTTCGGGAAAGGCGTCGACGAAGGGCAATGTGCTGTGTCCGACGGTGCAGCCGAGATCGAGAATGCGTTTCGGTTTGAAATCGGGGTAGCGATCGCGAACGAATTTGGCAGCCGAGCCGCCGATGTCGTCGTTCATCGGCCCCATCATGCCGAGTGCATACAAATAAACTCCGCGGTCGTAGAGCGCGCCGGCGACGACGTCACCCGGCCCACCTTCGCCGCCATAGCCGCCGGGCATGCAATGAATGTCGACGCCCACGGCGTACTTCGGCAGTGGCAGCGACGGATCCAGCGTCAGCGTGCCCAAAGAGTTGCGGCTCGCGGTGCGCGCGACCAGCGCTGGCAGCTCGCGCTCGACCGAGTCGAGCACGGTGTCCCAAAGCAGTTCCTGACTGACGCGCTGCATCGAGGCATAAGTACGAAAGAGAGGGTGCTCGACCATCAGTTTGCGAATCTCGTGACGATCGCGCGGGCTGCGGCCTTCGCGCTTTTCGAAGGCCGGCTTCACTTCGTTGTGGTAAGTGGCGTGCACGCCGGGGACGATGCCGCTCTGGATGTATGCCTTGAAGCCGCGCACGAACTCCTGTCGAGCGAGCTCGTCGCGATCCGGTTTGACCAGCATGTCGTGCCGGCCTTGCGGTACGGCGTAGAAGAAATTGCTTTGCTCGCCCATTGGCCGACCTCCGTGATCCAAGTCCAGGACCCCATCGTCCCGATTCTGGCATTTAGAATACGTCCGATGAAGCACGGAAGCTCGACTCTAGAACCTGCCGAAGTCGGACCGGCCATGGTGACCTGGCATGCGACCAGCGGCCGGCACGATCTGCCATGGCAAATAGACCGCACGCCTTATCGCGTGTGGATCTCCGAGATCATGCTGCAGCAGACCCAAGTGCTTACGGTCATCCCTTACTTCGAGCGGTTCATGCAGCGCTTTCCGGATGTGTTCGCTCTGGCCGACGCATCCGTCGATGAAGTGCTGCACTTGTGGACCGGGCTCGGGTACTACGCGCGAGCACGCAACATGCACAAGGCGGCGCGTTGCGTGCGCGACGAGTTCGCGGGTGTGTTCCCGCAAAGTTTTGAGCAGTTGGCGAGTTTGCCCGGGATCGGTCGCTCGACCGCAGGAGCCATCCTCGCGCTTGCGCTCGATCAGCGTCATCCCATTCTCGACGGCAACGTCAAACGGGTGCTGACGCGCGCGTTCGGCATCGAGGGCAATCCTGCAGAGCGAGCGATCGAACAGCGATTGTGGCAACTCGCTGACGCCTGCACGCCTGCCAAGGGCACGGCCACGTACACGCAGGCGATCATGGATCTGGGTGCGACGCTCTGCACGCGCCGTCGCCCGGCCTGCGTGCTGTGTCCGCTCGCCGCGCGTTGCAGCGCGCGGCAGAGTGGTCGGCAGCATGAATTGCCGACGCCAAAACCACGCAAGGCGCGAGCGTTACGCCGGACCGAGCAACGCTTCATGCTGATCGCCGAGGATGATGCCGGTGCCGTATTCCTCGAACGACGACCGGAGCGCGGCATTTGGGGTGGGCTCTGGTGCCTCCCTGAATTCACGAGCGAATCGGCCTGCCTCGCATTCGTGCGCAATCATTTTCGCATCGCAGCGCCCGAGGCGCCGGAGCGTCTCGGCGCCATTGGCCACGCCTTCACGCATTTCGATCTGGAAATTCGGCCGATACGTTTTCGTGGCTGTAGTGCTGCCGCCGTCATGGAGTCGCAGCAGGTGCTCTGGTATAACGCGCGTCAATCTGCGGGTGCAGCTCGAATCGGCTTGCCCGCTCCCGTCAAGGAATTGCTCGACGGACTCACCACAGGAAATTTTTGATATGGCAGAAGCAACCTCTGGGGCACCCGCCGTCCGACTGGTGCAGTGTGTCGTGCTCAAGCGTGAAGCGCCCGGCCTCGAGCGGCCCGTCTATCCCGGCGAACTCGGCGCCCGGATCTGGAAAAACGTTTCCAAAGAAGCGTGGCAGCGCTGGGTTGCGCACCAGACGATGCTGATCAACGAATATCGACTGGTGGCCATCGAGCCCAAAGCCCGCAAGTTTCTCGAGAGCGAGATGGAAAAATTCCTGTTTGGTGAAGGTGCAAGCAAACCAGAAGGCTACGTCGAGCCGACAAAATAATGCTCTGGCTCGAGTTCACCGCGGTCACGCTACTCGCCGGGGCGTTAGTCATGGCACCGGTGTTCATGACCTTGGTCGA
>RGYP01000064.1 GCA_010031985.1 Gammaproteobacteria bacterium | reverse complement strand
CTCGGAAGTGAAAACGCTCTGCGCCGATGGTAGTTTCGCCTGTTGCGACGCTAGAGTAGGTCACCGTCAGGGTCCTTATCAAAGAAAACCCCGTGAGCCGAGAGGCCCACGGGGTTTTTCTTTTTAGCCGCGGTGTTTACCAGGCGATGCCGTAGTCCTCGCCGTGATTGCCGGAGCCACCCCAGATCGTGCCGTGCTTGTGGTCGAGCATGATGGCGTTGATGGGGCCCGCCGTGCGCGGCTGAAACTCCAGACGATAGCCGCGATCGACCAGGTCGCTGCGTACCCAGCGCGGTGTCTCGTCGTCGAGCAGCATGCGACCCGGGCTGGTTTCGTGGTTGCCGAACGAGTCGCGCAACTGGAAGCTATTCATGTTGGCCGCTTCGGTGGCTTGTTGCGGCGTCATGCCGAACTCGACCACGTTGAGGAAAAACTGCAGCAGGTTCTGATCCTGACTGTCGCCGCCCTGCACGGCGAACGCAAGCCAGGGCTTGCCGTCTTTGACCGCGAGGCTCGGCGTGAGTGTGACGCGCGGTCTTTTGCCGGGCTCGACGACGTTGAACGGATTTTCTTTGGCATCGAGCACGAAAGACTGCATGCGCTGCGAAAGTCCGATGCCGGTCTTGCCGGCGATCACCGCCGGAATCCAACCGCCGCTCGGGGTGACCGACACCAACCACCCCTCCGCATCTGCGGCAATGACCGAGGTGGTGCCGCGCCAGAAGGCTTGCTCTGCATCGTCGAGCGGGTAGCTGCGATCCGGGAGGCGCGAATCGACCGTCGGCACGACTCCGCTTGGCGAATAGGGGCGATCGTTCGGCGGAACGGGCGCGGCAGGCACGGCAGGCACGGCAGGCATGGCAGGCATGGCGGATCCGCCTTGCCCGGTGCCGATCAAATCTTTGAAAGGATTGCTGTCGCCCTGAAAGGGGTAGGGGTCGCCGGGCCCGATACGCGGGTCGTTGCGATCGCGGATCTGCGCTGCGCGTGCTTTGGCGTAGTCCTTCGACAGGAGTCCGGTGATGGGCTCGGCAGGAGCGAAGGCAGGATCGCCGTAATAGAAGTCGCGATCGGCGAACGACAGATTCATCGCTTGGTAAAGCGTGTGCAAGTAACGCGCCGAGTTGTAGCCCATCGCCCGCAGATCGAAGTTTTCGAGGATGTTGAGGGCCTGCAGCATCGAAGGACCCTGCGTCCAGGTGTCGAGCTTGTAGACGTCGACACCGCGGTAACTGACATGCCGCGGTTCTTCGATTTTGACGCGCCAATTGGCGAGATCGTCGCGCGTGATGAGGCCACCCTGTGCCTGCACCGCCGTCGCGAATTCGGTGGCGATGTCGCCGCGATAAAAACGATCGTAGGCCGCCATGATCGCCTGCTTGCGCGACGCGCCGCGTTTGAGTGCGCGGGCCTCGGCCTCGACGAGTTTGCGCAGCGTCGCCGCGAGTTCGGGTTGACGAAAGATTTCGCCGGCTTGCGGTCCTTTGCGGTCGTCGTTGGCGCTGCCGTGCGGCAGCATGACGCGAGCGCTGTCGGGCCACTCCTTGAGTTTGCGTTTGTTTCGCTCGATGAGCGTCGCCGTCTGCGCTTCCATCGGATAGCCGTCGGCGAGTTCGATGGCTGGCGCGAGCACTTCGCCGAGCGAGAGACGGCCGTACTCGGCGAGCATCACCAAAATGCCGCCGGGCGTGCCCGGGGTCACGGCGGCCAGTGGTCCGAATTCAGGCGGATATTTCATGCCCTTGGATTTGAAGAACTCCGCCGTCGCCCCCGAGGGTGCAACGCCGAGGGCGTTGATCGCGATCACACGACGCTCTTTCGGATGCCAGATGAGCGCCTGCGTTTCACCACCCCAATGCAGCACGTCCCACATCGTCGATGTGGCGGCGATCATTGCGCAGGCGGCATCCACCGCGTTGCCACCGCGCTGGAAGATCCGCGCGCCTGCCGTGGCGCCTAGCGGCTTGCCGGTGATCGCCATCCAACGTTGCCCGTGCAGCGGCGGCTTTTCGGTTTTCTCCTGCGGCACGGCCTGCATCGATGCAAACGCAAGCAGCACGGAGGCAAGCGCAGTAGCGAGCGCGGCAGCGACGCGCCTGAAAGCACCGGCGTGGGGACGGTCTGTGAGCGGTCGTTGATGAACTTGCATCGGCGCGGACCTCGGTAGGCTGAGGGTCATTGGCATAGAATATCGGAACGGGATTTTCACGTCGGGGGCAAAAATCTTGGCGATCAATGCGCCGGTCATCATCGCAGGCGCCGGGCCTGTCGGCTGCACGGCAGCATTGCGACTCGCTCAGGCAGGTATTCCGGTGGCGCTGCTCGAGGGATTGCCGGATCTACCCGAAACCCTGCGTGCCTCGACCTTTCATCCGCCTTCTCTCGACATGCTCGACGAACTTGGGATGGCCAAGCCCCTGGAGGCGCAGGGTCTCGTCTGCCGCAAGTACCAGTATCGCGATCGACGTACGGGCGAGATCGCGGAATTCGATCTCGGACATCTCGCCGAGGACACGCGCCACCCCTATCGGTTGCAGGCGGAGCAGTGGAAGTACACGCGTCTCGTGTGGAACGAACTCTGTGAAAAGCATGCGGGTCTTGCCGAGTGCCATTTCAACTCCTCGGTAAAGGGCGTGTACCAGACCACCGACGGTGTCGAAGTTCTGGTCTGGCAGAACGGACAAGAAAAAATCCTGCGTGGCTCGTTCCTCGTGGCCGCCGACGGCGCCGACAGCGCGGTTCGCAAGGCCGTCGCCATCGAGTTCGAAGGCTTTACTTGGCCCGAGAAATTCTTGGTCGCCTCGACACCATTTCCGCTCGAGACGAAGTTCGACCGACTATCTTTGGTGAATTACGTTTCGGACCCGGAAGAATGGCTGGTATTGCTGCGCACGCCCTCGCTATGGCGCGTGCTCATTCCGACTGATCCGAAAATCGAGGACGATGCGCTGTGGTTGTCGGATCGCTGGATACAGGATCGTCTGCACCACATGGCACCCCACGATCGCGACTACGAGATCGTGCATCGCACGATTTACCGCGTACACCAGCGCGTGGCCAAGACCTATCGTCGGGGGCGTGTGCTGCTCGCGGGCGACTCCGCACACATCAACAATCCGCTCGGCGGCATGGGCATGAATGGCGGAATTCACGATGCCTGGAGCCTCGCCGACAAGCTGATCCGCGTGCATCACGGTGCAGAGGCCGGCCCGTTGCTCGATCTCTACGATCGTCAGCGGCGCGGGATCTGCGTGCGGTTCGTGCAGGAGCACACCATCAACAACAAAAAATTGATGGAATCGAAGGATCCGGACGTGCAGAAGAAACGTCAGGCCGAGTTCATGCGGGCCGCAGCGGACCCTGTCTTGTCACGCGCCTTCTTGCTCAAGACCTCGATGATCCAGAGTCTGCGGGATGCCGAACTGATTCAGTGACCGTCGAAGGCGACGAGCGCGTGAACGGGTACCCCGAGCTCGCGAATTTTGTTCGCGCCCCCGAGATCGGGCAGATCGATGACGAAGCAGGCTGCGATCACTTCGGCCCCTAGCGACCGCAGCAGCGAGATGGCTGCGGTTGCCGTGCCGCCCGTCGCGATCAGGTCGTCGATCAAGATGACTTTTTCATCGGCTGCGACGGCATCGCGATGGATTTCCATTTCGTCGGTGCCGTACTCGAGCGAGTAGCCGATGCATACGGTGTCGTGCGGCAGCTTGCCTTTCTTGCGGATCGGCACGAACCCCGCCCGCAACTGACGCGCGACCGCACCGCCCAAGATGAACCCGCGAGCTTCGATCCCCGCCACTTTGCCGATGCCGGCACGGGAATACGGTACGGCGAGCTGATCGACCGCCGCAGCGAATGCCTCGGCGTTGCCAAGCAAGGTGGTGATGTCGCGGAATTGGATCCCCGCCTTGGGGTAATCGGGGATGGTACGAATGGTATTTTTCAGCACGTCCGCACCTTAACATGTGGGGCCATGAAGAGCGCCACACCGAAAAAACTGGCGATGCTGACGATGGCCGGTCTCCTGCTTTCGTCGGCATCCATTGCAGCAGACGAAACGCCCGTCATCGGACGCGAGCAGGTGAACGCAACGCTATGGATGCAGCGCGCCGCCGAATATCGCATCGCGGCGACCCAGGTGTATCGATTGGCAACGGAGCGTCTCGGTAGCACGGTGACTGCTCCGGGCAGTGCGGCGGTCGAGCAGCAACAGGCGGACGCCGCTGCGCTCGCGAACTTGCCGACGGCGATCATCGTCGACCTCGACGAGACGGTACTCGACAACACGTTTTACCAGGCACGACGGATTCGGGCGGGTGGCGATTACGACGAGCTCTCGTGGCAGGCCTGGATGCAGGAGTCGGCTGCCACCGCAATCCCGGGTGCCGTGGAGTTTTTGCAGGCGGCTGCTCGCGCGGGCCATCGAATTTTTTACCTGACCAATCGCGAGTGCCGCCCGCTGGCGGACTATCCCAGTGACCCTTGCCCAGCACGCACGGCGACGCTGCGCAATTTGCAAAAACTCGGTCTGCCGAACGTCGCCGAGCCCGGCGCACTGACGCTGCGTCAGGAGCGACCCGAGTGGTCGAGCTCCAACAAAACCGTGCGCCGCGCCTGGATCGCGAAGAGCCATCGCATCGTGGCTCTGGTAGGGGACGACCTGCGCGATTTCATTGATCGACCCGAGTTCGAGGTGCGTCAGAGCGAACTCATGCCGCTTTTCGGCACGCGCTGGTTTTTGTTGCCGAATCCGATCTATGGGTCCTGGGAGCGGGGTATCACGGCCGACGCCTGCAGCGCCGGCATGTCGACCGCCGAGTGTGCTGCCGCGACCACCCTGAAGCGGTACGCTGCGCTCGAGGGGCATCCGCGCCCCTGAGCCGCAGATTATTTCGGATTTTCGGCGCGGTTTTCGCCGCAGTGCTTGCCGGGTAGTGCGACATCGATCCAAACGAGCCGATGATCGGAACTCGATTCGACGTCGTCGTTGACCAGCGCAAACTCTGCATCGGAGCTGGTTGGCCAGAACACTCCCGAGGCGCAAACCTCGAGATCGTTCGACGGCAGCAGGTAGTCGACCCGCAGGTTCCCGACGGAGTTGCCGCGGTCAGAGAAATCTGCGGTATCGAGAGAGGCGTCGCCGCGCTGTGTCATGTTCGCACCGCCTTGACGCTGTGCCGCCTCGATCGCGCCGCGGCTACGCGGTGCCAGATGGCCCACGGCTGCCTCACGAAGCACGCGCGGGTGCAGCAACAGTTGATCAATGGCACCACGAACGCTGCCGCCGTCTAGCGGGTCGGCGTTCAGATCGCCGGCGATGACGAACGAAGCGCCGGGCTCGAGCCCGCCTCGTCGAGAGCGGTCATCAAGCAGATAGGCGCTGCGCACAGGGTCGATATAGTCGGCCCAGAGTCGAATCTCGTCGTGATTGCGGCGTCCGTTGCGATCTTCCGGTCCGTCGAAGCCGGGCGGAGTGGGATGACTCACGAGAAAGTGCAGGTTCTGTGCAGGGCTCAGTCGTAACGCGACATCCCAGTGACTTTTGGACGAGAGCGGCAGCTTCGCGAGACTCTCGGGCGTGTACCAGTCGGGCGGCAGCAGAGCGTCGGGCATGTCTCGCCAAAGAAAATGGCGAAACGTCCGTGTCGCGGAGTGATCGATCTGCAACTGCGAGAACACGACGAGGCCGTATTGGCCCGGGAATTGGCCAAACCCCAGCGCATCGTTGCCACCGCCAATGCTACCGTTGCGATCGAGATCCAGCCCGCTCGGAACCCCGGTATTCGAAGGGGCAATGAAGTGGTACGCGAATTTAAGTGGTTTGCCACCCGCCTGCGAGATCGCGAGGTAGTTGCGGGCAAAGAGCTCGGGGCTTCGCGGATCGTAGTCGAATTCATTGAGCAGCAGCACGTCGGGGCGCACCCGTTGCAGCACTGCGGCAATCTGCCGGGCTTGTGCCGATCCGGGAGCCGCGAGTTCGCGAGCGAGATCACCCTCGGCCTTGCGGAAGAAGCTGACGTTGTAGGTGGCAATCCGCAGTCTGCCCTCGGCGGGTGGCGGAGGCGTCGGTGACGCGAGGGCGGACATCAAAGAAAGAGTCACGACGAGCGCAAGCAGTCCTGTCCGCATGGCGCAGGACCCAAAAACAAAGGGGCGCCTCGTGGCGCCCCTTTGCCATAACGCTCCGCGGATCACGCGGGACGCTGCGCTGCTTTAGAAGCGGGTCTGCACCGAGATGCTGACCGTACGCGGCGCACCGAGTGTCAGGTTCGGCGTGCTCGGCGAGAAGCCGGCGAGCGGCGGCGTGAGCGCCACCGAGTAGGCCGTGCTGCTGATCGAGCCGAAGAACTCTTCGTCGAAGAGGTTGTAGACGTTGAGCTGTACGCGCATCGACTTGACCCCTTCGAACTCGAAGTTGTAGCCGGCATCGAGGCTGAACACCTTGAAGCTGTCGACCTTCGCATCGTTCACGTCGGTGATGAAGCGATCGTCGACGAACTTGCCCTCGAGACCGAGGTTGAAGTTGGCGAAGGGCCGCAGCTCGACGCGACCACCGAAGGTCCACTCCGGCGTCTCGACGAGGCGCTTGCCACCCGTCGGCAGAACGCCCGTGGCGCTGACCTGCAGGTTTTGCTTCAACTCGCTGTCGTTGTAAGACGCCGAGCCGTTGACCACGATCCAATCGTTCGCCTGCCAGCCGATCTGGAAGTCTGCGCCCTGCAGATCGACGTCACCGACGTTACGATCGACACTGTAGCCGAGATCCGGATCGAAGGACGAGACGATGCGGTTCTTGAACTGCGACTTCCAGAGTGCGACCGACGCAAGCACCGACTCGGAGCGATAGCGCCAGCCGAGGTCGAAGGAGTCGGTCGTCTCAGGATCGGGGATCGCCTGGACGAGGCGGCCATCGGCACCACGGCTCACCGTGTAGAGGTTGTCCGTACGCGGCGCCGAGAGGCTCGAAGCGTACGAGGCGTACACCGTCTGCGAGTCGGTGAGCGCGTAGGTCACGCCGATGTTTGGCAGCACGTCGTCGAATTTGAAGGTGCCAGCGAACGGAGTGATGTACTGCGTGGTCGAGCTGCCGAGCGTGACGTTGCCGTTCGGCAAGAAGGTGGTCGGCCGCTGCGTCGTGCAGAGCACGTTGCCCGATCCGTTCTGCGTGTAGCAGTACTGATTGAGTTGACGCTCGAAGAAGGGCGCACGGACGCCGATCGTCGCGGTCAGTTTCTCGTCGAGGAACTTGCCGCGATACTCCGCCGAAATCTGGTTCAGCTTGGCGATCGAGTAACGATCACGCGTACGCAGGTAGCTGCCGTCGGCGGTGGGGACCTTGCGACCCAGGCGGCCGCCAAAGTAATTCTCCGGGTTGCCGTTGGCATCGAGGTAGCCGAAGGCGCCCGTCTGACGGTGCTTGCCGTAGTCCCAGGCGTAGGCCACGCGCACGCGCTGCGTCTCGGAGAGATCCCAGATCAGCGACGCGTTGACGCCGAAGCGACGGGTGTTGGTGTTGCTCGGCGTGTAGAAGCGCACCGTGTCGAGAATGTCGCCGTCGCCGTTCAGATCGAAGCCGGCTGCCGTGGAGGCGCCGACGACACGACGATCAGCGTTGGAAGTCGCCGACGGAGTTTCGTTGACCACCTGCGTGCCGCCACCGTTGGCGAGCGTGTACTGGAACGAAGGATCGATGGCGAGCCGAACGTTCTCGCTGATGTTCCACAGCGAATTGATGCGGATGTTGCCGGTGTCCGAGGGGTTCACGCGCAGGCCGTAATAGTTGGTGCAGGCCGACGGGTTGAGCGGGTTCTCGGTGCTGCCGGAGTTGGGCGAGCCGTTTTCGTCCTGACGGACGCCGTTGACACCGGGCAGGCGGGTGCAGAACGAGAGGTTGTCGAAGCCGCGACCGTTGGCAATCCACTGCGCCTCGGTGGCGTTGCGGTAGAAATTATTGCGGTTGCGGTTGAAGTGCGCCGCGACGGCGATGAAGTCACCGTTGCCCATATCCTGGTAGAGACGCGCGTTGAACTGGCGCTTGTAGATCTCGCCCGGGCCCTTGTATTTGTCGTTGCTGGCGTGCGAGGCGGTGATGTACGCGCGAGTGCCCCAAGGGCCGATCTCGCCGGTCTCGTACATGCCGAAGTAGCGGCGATAGTT
>RGYP01000063.1 GCA_010031985.1 Gammaproteobacteria bacterium | reverse complement strand
ACGTCGAACGGGGATACGCCCTCGATCCACATCATGGTGGTGGTCGTGTCACCGATGACGCTGCCCGAACCCCCGGCATTCGAAGCAGCGACGATCGCTGCGAGGTAGCCGATGTGCAGACGATTGCGGAACACGGTGGCCGCAACCGTACCGCCGATCATGGCGGCGGCGATATTGTCGAGAAATGACGACAGCACGAATACGAGTCCGAGCAGCGCGAGGCCGCCTCTCCAGTCGTCGGGGAGATAGTGGGGTAGGCGTGCCGGCAGGTGACTGTCTTCGAAATGCTGCGCGAGCAAGGCAAAGCCCACGAGCAAGGCGAAGAGATTGCCGAGCACCACCCACTCGTGGACGAGGTGGGCAAGGAGGCCCGCAAGCCCCGTGACGCCCGAGAAATCGGCAAAGCCCAATTTATAGAGTGTGATCGCCGCCAGCCCGCTCAGGGCGCAGGGCAACGTATGTCGATGAAACAGCGCGACCGACGCCAGCGTCAGGCCGAACAAGATGAACTCGATGGCGATGCCGGCGATCAATGGCTGCCCAACCATTCGAAGAGTCGATGACAGAAGCGGATTTTTTGCGCCTTGCCGGCGACGACGTGCGCAAGGTCGTCCCAGGTTTCGCCAATCGCACCCGGGATGGATCGTTCGATCGGCAGCGTGGTGCGCGGGCTCGTCACCACGTCGAGTGCCGCATGAATGACGAGCGTCGGACAGCTGACCTGATGTAGCCGGCTACGTGACTCGAAACCGATGCAGGCATCGACGAGACGCGAATGCGCGGTGTAGCGGCCGTTGAGTTCCTTCCAGCCGCCCTGCGGCCCGAGCAGTTTGTCGCGATTCTCGATGTAGTACTCGGGGGTGAACGACAACAGCGTGACGACTTTCTGGAAGGCAAAGAAACCGGCATCGCGGTGGATCTCGCGGAACATCTCGAGTTGGTCGCGCAGAAACGGGTCGACTTCGCACCAGGCGCCGGTATTGAGCATGCTGCGGGCGAGGTCGGGGCGACGGATCGCCATCTCCTGCGCCACGCAGGCGCCCATGCCGACGAGACCGACGAGATGCACATTGCGCAGGCCGAGATGATTGAGCAGACCGATCGCATCATCGGCATGCAGTGAGATGCTGGAAGGCACGCTCAGATCGTCGCTCGAGTCACCGATGCCGCGATAATCGAAAATGATGACTTGATAGCGGTCGGTTAGTCCACGCGCAAGATGATGGTGGTTGTCGTGGCAGAACGTGCCCCAGCCGCCCATGCAGAGCACTGGGTCGCCCTTGCCGAGCACTTCGTAGTACATGTCGTGGTCATTGATGCGCGCGATAGGCATGGTGTATTCGCTTCAAAGAAATTTGGTGACGCCGAGAAAAGCGATGGCGATCAGCAGAGCATAAAGGCCGAGCACGTAACGGATGGCGCCATCGACGGCGATGCCGATGGTGTTTTCGATGTCGGGCTTCGAGCCCTCGGTCGCCAGGCGCGCTCGGCAAACGAGAGTTCGGGCCGCTTGGCGGCCTTGGCGAGCAACAATACGCCGAGATCCGCTCCGAGCCAGTACACGAGCAGCATCACGTGGACAAAGACCCAGATCGCGTGATCCATGCGGCGATTCTACGGCAAGCCTTGAGTAGAATGGCCGGTCATGAACGAATACGTCCTGCTCAAACTCGCGCACCTGCTGTTGTTCGTTTACTGGTTGGGCGCCGACCTCGGGGTTTTTTATGCCGCACGCTTTGTACGTGACGGCACGTTGTCGCGCGAGGCGCGGGGTATGGCGGTACGCATCATGGGCTGGATCGACCAGGTGCCGCGATACTGCCTCGTGCTGATGCTGCCGGTCGGCTACACGCTGGCTCGCGAAGTGGGCGTCGTACGACTGCCCGACGTCGGTCTGATCATCCTCTGGGTAATCGCTGCGGCGTGGCTGTCGATGGTGTGGGCCATCCATCATTTTCAGGGTACGCCGCGTGCCGACCGTTTGCGCAAGCTCGATCTTGCATGGCGGGTGGTGTTGTCGCTCGGGCTCTTGTGGGATGCATGGCAGGGTTTTCGGGGTACCGGGCATCTGTTTGCCGATTGGATCTCGATCAAATTCCTGCTGTTCGCGCTGCTGATTTTCTGCGGCATCATGATTCGCGTGCGCGGCAAGCCGATCGGCCCTGCCTTGCGTCGAGCACTCGCCGCAGGCTCGACTCCCGAACTCGAAGCCGACATCGAGCGCGGCTTCCGCCGCACTCGGCCTTTCGTACTGGCGATCTGGGCGCTGCTCGTCGTCGCCGCGTGGGTCGGAATCACCAAGCCCTCGCTCGGCTGAGAGCGCGTTCTCTCAGGGTACCGACATGCCGCGCTGCACGGCGGGGCGCGTCCCGATCGTTGCCGCCCAACGGGCGAGGTTCGGATGCGCATCGAGATTGCCGGGGTAGCGCTTCATCGATACGGTCGCGACCGGGTACGCCAAGATGTCGGCAATGCTGTACTCGTCGCCCGCCAGGAAGGGCGTGAGTGCCAGCTGATCTTCCAGCGTTTGCGCCATGCGACTACACAGCCTGTCGTAGAACGCCACCGCCCATGGCTGTTTTTCCTGGGCGACGACGTTGAACACGAACTGCCCGCTGTACGCGGGCGCGATGTCGCTCGAGATGATGCCCATCCATTCCAGGACCTTGGCGCGCGCCCGCATTTCTTTGGGCAGCAGTTGCCCGGTTTTATCGGCCAGATACTGCAAGATGGCGGCAGACCCGTACACCGCCAGAGATTCGCCCTCGACGCCGTGATCGACGATCACCGGCAGACGGCCGACGCGATTGATTGCAAGCAGCTCCGGTTTGAAGTTCTCACCCTTGAGCAAATCGTAGGCGGTGACTCGATAGGGAAGGCCGACCTCCTCGAGCATGATGGAGGCCTTGTAGCCGTTGGCAGTCGCGACGGTGTGCAGATCGATCATGGGTTCATTTTCCTTCAACGGAGGTGCGCAGGTCCAACCAGCGCGCGGGTCTGATGGCCGAGAGACTTTCATCTTGCCAGCCGATCACACGCTGTGAGACGAGGCGACGACTGACGATGTGATAGAGCGGAATCGCCGCATGATCACGCTGCAGTATTTCTTCGGCGGCGCGCTGCAGTCGGCGTCGCTCGGCAGGGTCGACGATGCGCGCCGAACGCTCCAGCGTGTCCTCGAATTGCGGGTTTTCGTAGGCTCCGGCGTTCGAGGGGCTGCCTTGACGCAGATAGGCGAAGAATCCGCTTGCGTCCGGGTACGGCGAGAACCATGCAGCGCGCACGATTTCGAAGTCACCTTGTCGGCTCGCCGCTTCGACGACCTGGCGTTCGGCGTTGCGCAAGGCGACGCGGACGCCCGCGGCCTGCCACATCGCTGCGACGGCGACGGCGACTTTCTTGTGCTCTTCGCTCGTGTGATAAAGCAGTTCGACTTCGAGGGGCCTCGCGGTGGTGTATCCGGCGGCGCGCAGCAGCGTCCGCGCACGCTCAAGTTGTGCGGTACGACGAAGACCGCCGTTCGCGCCGCCGTTCGTGGTCCCGCTCGCAGGCAGGGCGCTGATCGAGGGTGCGACGATGCCGAGCGCCGGTTGATCGCCCGCCCGAACGATTTTCGTCGTCAGCATCTGACGATCGATGGCGATCGAGAGTGCCTCGCGAACCCGCGGATCACGAAACTTCGTCAATCGATGATTGAACACGTAGGCCGTAACGCCGAGCGAGGGCGCGAGTCGCAGTTCACGCGGACGGCTACGCCGCAGATCGTCGAGTTTTTCCGGGGGAAAGTTCGTCACGGTGTCGAGTCGACCGTCGAGAAACAAACGCACGCCCGTATTTTGATCGCTGACCGAAACGTATTCGACGCCATCGAGACGTACGCTTGCGGCGGCATGGAAGCGCGAATTTTTCACGACGCGTACCGCTTGTCCGGGTGTCCAGCTCTGAATCATGAACGGACCGTTGACTACCATGTTCTCGGGGCGTGTCCAGGCGCGTCCGTAGCGCTCGATGACGTGGCGCGGTAGCGGTGCGAATACGGGGAAGGCGACGATCGCCGGAAACCACGGCGCCGCCCTGGTCAAACGAATGCGTACGGTGCGCTCGTCCGGCGCCTCGACGCCCAAAGAATTCGGTGAACTCTCGCCGCGCAGAATCGCACGCCCGTTCTCCAAAAGATCGATCCAGGCTGCAAGGCCCGTGGAGGCCGTCGCGGGGTCGGCAAGTCTGCGAATGGACCAGACGAAATCGGCGGCGCTGATCGCTCTGCCGTCGGAGTACGTCAGACCTTCGCGAAGCGTGAAAGTGTACACGCGACCATCGGCGCTGACCGTGTAGCGCAGCGCGGCGCCCGGTACCGGTCGGCCTCGCGCATCGAGCGTAAGAAGACTCTCGAACAGGTCGTTCTGCACGATGAGTGCGGGCGCCGACACCGAGGTGTGCGGGTCGAGGGAGTCGGGCTCCCCAGGATGGCCGGTGCGCAGCACACCACCTGCTTGCGTGACCGACGCTTGCAGCATCAAGGCGGCGGCGAGCACCGCACGCCCCCAGAGCGCGGCGCGCGGCCAAGGCGCGAGGCGGAACTTGAGCGTCACTCGCGGCGGGTCACGTCGTGGGCTCATTCCTGTTGCGACAGCCGCCCGACGCCCTGCGCTTCGAGTGTCGTCGGAGCCGTCAGCACTCCGCGGCGCGTGAGATCGGCGATGACCTCCGCTTCGACTTTGCGGTTTTCCGCAACGCCTGTTCCCGGTGTCTGCGCCCAGCCGTTGAGAGGCCAGTGACGCGCCGCCGCGTAGATCGGTGCGTGGATGCCGGTAGACAGTTCGGCCAAAAAATTGAGGCTGGCGCGAGATCTTCTGCGCCGCAAAGCCTCGATGTCGATCTCGGCGGTGATCAAAGTTTCACCGGCGGACTCGGCCATGTTGAGCACCTTGCCCTCGAAGTGGATCACCTGCGAGTGGCCGTGCGAGACGTCCTCGGGCGCTTCGCCGTCGATGTTGGGGCCGCAGTTCGACATCGCGAGATAGGCGTGGTTTTCATAGGCGCGCACGCGTCGGGCGAGCTCCCAACCGCCGTCGGGCAGGTGATAGCCGCTGCGTCCCTCGCTCGAGATGTGCAACAGGATCTCGGCGCCGTTGAGCGCGAGACAGCGAGCGACCTCCGGGAAGTTGATGTCGTAGCAGACGAGGCAGCCGAGATTGCCGTACGGCGTGCGCAACACCGGAAAGAGCGCATGGGGGCCGCCGTAGCGACGAACGTATTCGTCGTAGACGTCACCGGGCCGAGTCTTGCCGGTCATCGCGTACAACTTGCGATAGATGAGGGCGACCCGTCCCTGCGGGTCGAGAATGAACGCGGTGTTCCAGAAGCGGCCGGGAAAGTCATCGAGCACTTCGTAGATCATGCCGGCGACGTAGCAGCCCGCGGCCTTCGCCGCCGCGCCAAGTTGCGCAAGCTCCGGGCCATCGAGCCGCAGACTGGCGTCGATCCAGTCGGCATTGCTGCGTCCCGGCTGAAAGCCATGCAAAAAAAACTCCGGAAACACGACGACCTTGCTGCGGGAATAGCGTTGCGCGGTTCTGACGTGTTGGCAGGCGCGCTCGAGATTCTCGCGCAGCGCGTCGCGGCGCAGCGGCGCGTCGCCCTTGAATACCGGCTTGACCGCCGGTTGCACGACCGTGAGATTCCAAGGCTCGATCATCTTTGGCTCCGCTAACATCGAAGCATCGGTTCAATGCAGAGTATCACCCTCGCAGGGGAGTCGCCCATGTCACTCGTCACACCGCTCAAACGCACTGCAATCATCGTCACCGACATGAAGAAGTCCTTGCGCTTCTATCGTGACGTGCTCGGACTCAACGTCTGGGTGCAGGGCAAGATGGGCAAGGAAGTACCGGCGATTTTCCGACTTCTCGGCGCACCGCCGGGCACGGTACGTTGGGTCATCCTGCAATCGGAAGACGTCGATTGGGGCATGGTCGGGCTCTTCGAGCTGCGCCGTCCCTCGCCACCACGGGTTCGTCCGCGCACGCTCGCGCAGGCTAACGCGGGCGAGGCTTGTCTCGTTTTCCATACGCCCGACGTCGATGCCGTGCATCGCGGCGCGAAGAGGCTGAAACTGCGAATTCTTTGTCCGCCAACCTTGCTCGAAATTGCCGAGCGCCAGGTGCTTTCGAAGGAGATGACACTGCGCGACCCGAACGGAGTACTCGTCAATTTCATCCAGAACGTCCGCGCGGGGACGATGACGCTGTCGAACCGATTTCCGGGACTGCGATCAGTGTCGAACGCGCGCAAAGCCGCGCTCAGGAAGCGCCGTAGCGGTGCATCTTCACGCCGTCGATCGGGATGATGGTCGACTTCAATTCGGTGAAGAACTCGAGGCTCGCCTGCGGGCCGTCGCGTCCGATACCCGACTCCTTGTAACCCCCGAACGGGGCGCGCAGCTCGCGCATCATCGGGGTGTTGACCCATACGGTACCGGCTCGAATGTCGCGCGAGCAACGCATGACGGTTTTGAGGTCTTCCGACCACACGTAATTGACGAGGCCGAACTTCGAATCGTTGGCGATGCGAATGGCTTCATCCAGCGTATCGAAGGTGAGAAACGTGGCGAACGGGCCAAAGATTTCTTCTTGGCAGACCCGCGCGTCGTTGGCGGGGGCCATCACGGCGGTGGGTTCGATGAACCAGCCTTTATCGTGCGCGGCAGAGCGCTTGCCGCCCGTCAGCAAGGTCGCACCATCGGCTTTGGCGATGTCGACGTAGGACAGTACGCGCTCCATGTGCTGACGAAAGGCGAGTGGACCGATCTCGGTCGTCGGCAACAGGGGGTCGCCGAGCCTGATCTTTCTGGCGCGAGCCACGAAGCGCTCGATGAGTGCATCGGCGATGCCGCGCTGCACCAGAATGCGCGAGCCTGCGAGGCACTGTTGCCCGTTGTTGCCGAAGATACCGGCGAGTGCGCCATCGAGCGCCCGTTCGACGTCGGCGGTGTCGAAGATGATGTTCGCGGATTTGCCGCCGAGTTCGAGCGCGACCGGCTTCAGGTTGCGGCCCGCCGTGGCGGCGATCGCGCGGCCCGTCGAGGTACCGCCTGTGAAGCCGACCATGTCGATGCCCGGATGATTGACGAGCGCATCGCCGGTGACGGCGCCGCGACCATTGACGAGATTGACGACCCCGGGAGGCAGGCCCGCTTCGTGGAAGATCTCGACCATGCGTCGCATCGACAGCGGCGTGTACTCCGAGGGCTTCAGCACGCAGGTGTTGCCCCAGGGAATGCAGGTTGCGACTCGCATCGAGGCAAGCGCGAGCGGCGCGTTCCACGGCGCAATGCAACCGGCAACGCCCTTGGGCTCTCGGGTGACGTAGGTCAGGTAGCCTGCGGTCTGGGTATAGGTTTCACCGTGAACGTTGCTCGCAACCTCGGCAAAGAATTCAAAGTTGCGGGCCATCCGCTGCACGTGCACGGCAACGCTATGCAGCGGCAACCCCGTGTTCAGGCATTCGAGATAAGCGAGCTCCTCCGCGTTTTTGCGCAGGTGATCGCGGATCGAGTAGAGGATGTCCTTGCGCTCGGTGATGTCCATGCGCGGCCAGCGACCGGAGTCGAAGGCGCGCCGTGCCGAGGAGACTGCGGCGTCGACTTCTGCCGCGTCGGCTTCGCGCAGGCGACTGATGACTTGCTCGGTGGTCGGATTGACGACCTCGATGTCGTGACCGTTCGGTTTGGGAGTGAGTGCTGCGCCGTCGATAAAGCTCGTGACGTGTTCGTTGAGGGGAAAAGTGCGGGTAATTCTTACCGTCACAATGGTCTCCAGGCACAGGCGACAAACCATGGCAGCGTGCCTTCGCGGGCGGGCAAACTGCCGACGTGCATGCAATCGCGGGGGAATCCTGCAGCCAACAACTCGGGCTCGAGGTCCGCGTTGGCGTAGACCTCCCAGTACGGTTCGTTGTTGTTGAGCGTGTCCCAGGACATCTCGAACTTGCGAAATTCCGACAGCCCCTGATAGCGCAGAGGAATGTCTTGATGAACGCAGACACCGCCCGGCCGCAGCAGGCGGCGACTCTCGCGCAGCATGCCGCGCCTCGTGGGCGCGGAGATCTCGTGCATCAGGTTGTGCGAGACGATGAGGTCGAACGATTCGTCGGCAAATTTTGTCGCCGCGACGTGATAGAACAATCACG
>RGYP01000062.1 GCA_010031985.1 Gammaproteobacteria bacterium | reverse complement strand
GACAGCCAAGCGCCGCTCGCCGCGCCTGCTGCGCGAATCATGAACTGACGACGATCGGTGCCACTCTGCCGCTGCATGGCTTGCACTCTACGTGTTGCCACGCGCGGACGAAACTTCCCCTAAACTCGCTGTCCGCATGGCTTTGGCCTCCGACCCCTCCACACTTTGGCTGCTGGTCTCGTTGCTGATCGCGACGGGCTTGTTTGCCGGGCTGCTCGCCGGTCTGCTCGGCGTGGGCGGGGGTATCGTCATGGTCCCGGTGCTCGAGTTCGCCCTGCCCTACGCCGGTTTCCCGCGCGAGTGGTGCATGCACGTGGCCGTCGCCACTTCGCTCGCCGCGATCGTGCCGACCTCGATTTCTTCCTCGCGTGCCCACCACCGGCGCGGCGGCATCGACTGGGACATCGTCCGCGCCTGGGCCCCCGGCATCGTGCTCGGCGGACTCGCCGGCAGCCTGTTGGCCTCGCGGGCGAGCGACGATGCGCTCACGGGCGTCTTCGGCATCGTCGCCGCGCTCGTCTCGCTCAAGATGTTTTTGCCTCTCGATCATCTGCGCCTCGCCGCACGGGTGCCGACGGGCCTCGGCGGCAAACTCATCGGAGGCGTGATCGGCATGGTTTCTTCGATGATGGGCATCGGCGGTGGAACACTCTCCGTGCCCGCCATGACCCTGACCGGCGGGGCCATCCACCAAGCCGTGGGCACGGCCGCTTTCTTTGGGCTACTGCTGTCGGTACCCGGCACGATCGGCTACCTGCTAGCGAGCCCGGGTGTTGCACTGCCCGGCGCCACCGTGGGACTCGTCAGCCTGCTGGTGCTCGCACTGGTCGCACCCATGTCCATGCTCACGGCCCCGGTGGGCGCGCGCCTCGCACATGCGCTGGACAAACGCACGCTCTCCAAAATATTCGGCGGATTTCTTAGTTTGGTAGCCCTTCGCATGCTTCTCAGGACCTTCGCATGAACGCGAGCGATTCGATCGACATCAGCGGCCCATGGTTCGAGGACTTGCATCCCGGTCTCGAGTTCGACGCACCGGCGATCACCCTGAACGCGGGGCACGTCGCCCTGCACCAGGCGCTGTTCGGCGATCGACTGCGCCTGCCGCTCGATGCCGCCACGGCCGAGCGCGTGACCGGGGTCAGCCAGCCGCTCTGCCATCCCTTGCTCGCGATCAACGTCGCGATCGGGCAATCCACCTGGGCTTCGCAGCGCGTCAAGGGCAATCTCTTTTATCGGGGACTCGCGCTGCAAGAACCCGTGTTCACGGGAGATACGCTGTATACGCGTACCCGTGTGGTCGGTTTGCGTCAGAACCGCACGCAGGCGGGTCGCGCCGCCACCGGGATCGTTGCGCTAGAAATGACCACGACCAACCAGCGCGGTGCGACCGTGCTGCATTTCTGGCGTTGCCCGATGATTCCTTGCCGCGACCCCGACGCACGAACCCCCCATGCCGATGATCTCGATACGGTCGGCCGCGCGGCGGGCGCCGACCTCATCCGCAAAGTCGTGCCACGCGGTTGGTCGCTCGGCCCGGCGGCGGCGTGGAGCGGAAGACGAGCCGCAGACCTTGCCGTCGGCCAAAAATTCAGGATCGAAGCTCGCGACACCATCACCGCGGCCCCCGAGCTCGTGCGACTGTCGCTGAACATGGCGATGGCGCATACCGACTCGAAGCTCTCGCATCTTGGCGAACGGTTGGTCTACGGTGGCCACACCATCTTCATGGGCTTTGCGCAAATCACCCGGGCGCTGCCGAACCTGCTCTCGATGCTCGCCTGGGAAAGTTGCGATCACCTCGCACCCGTCATCGAAGGCGATCGCTTGCGTACCGAGTTCACGATCACCGAGATCGTGCCGCTCGCTGCCGCCGAGGGCGGTGGTGCGCTGCTACGCCTCGAAGCCGACTGTTATGCCGCGCGCGGCCAACCCGAGCAAGAGACACGGGTGCTCGACTGGAAGTTCTGGGCCTGGAGCCTGTGACAGCAGACCGCAGCCGTCAGCGTGAATCGCGTTGCAGCGCATCGACTTCTTGCTGCAGCACCCGCAACAGACGCGAGATGTATTCGATCTGCCACTGTCCACGCTCTGCGGCGGCGGTCCCGTCTGGCCGATAGGCGTCGATGGCTGCCCGATCGAGCAGTGCACGTTCGGCGAGCAGGCGCTCCACCGTATCGAGTCGCTCGCGCGTCACGGCCAGTTCCGATGCCATCGCCCACACGATGCTCAGCAATCGATCGACGTCCTGATCACCAAAGAAATGGGGTCGCTTGCCGCTAGCCGCAGCGTTGATCAACTTTTGCAGATCGAGCTCGCTCATGCCGCAGCGCCGCAGGCGTACCACAGGCCACCGCGCCCGAAATCCTCGACCTCGGCAGCGACTTTCGGCATCTCGTCTTCGACGACGGCGTGGATCTCGGTCTCGAAGATTGCCGTCGCTGCGAAACCTTTTTCCGCCAGCAGTGCCGGCAGACGCGTCTCATGCAGCGCACTCCAGAAGGGTTCGTTGTTGTAGTGGCAATCCCAGTCGCGCAGAAACTGCTCGAAATCGCTCATCCCGCGATATGGCGGCTGTTCGAGGTGCAGCTGCAAACCGCCCGACGCGAGCACCCGGCGTACCTCGCCGAGAATGTTGCGCAGCGCCGCGTGCGACGTCTCGTGCAGAAACATGGCGCTGTAGATGAAGTCGAAAGACGCATCGGCAAACGGCAGCGCCTCGGCATTCGCCTGCTGAAAAATCACGTGCCCCAACCCCATGCCGACGGCTCGGGCGTGACCGTAGCGCAGCATCGGCGCCGCGACGTCGACGCCGATCACCTCGGCATCGGGGTAAGCGCGGGCGAGCGGCAAGAGGTTGTGACCGAGTCCACAGCCGATCTCGAGAATGCGCCGCGGCCGCCAACCCGGCCGATGGCGACTCAACCACTGCGCCGCTCCACGCCCTGCTCCATCGAGATAGCGGCCGAAGAGCCCAGTCGTGGTGGCGAACATGCCGGCGTCGTAGTTGGCCGCAGCCGACACGTCGTCTTCGATGTATTCGGCGTAATAGCTCCCCGGCATGCAGTGATTGTCGAGCTCGCTCTGGTAGCGCGGAATCGCGATCGAGTCGTCGAGACGAAGCGTCGCTGCACATTCGGCGTTGAGCTGCCGGGCGCGGTCACGCAGCGCTTGAATCTGTCGCAGCACGAGCGAACGACCGGCCTGCTGACGCATCTCCATGCCGGTGCGACGCAACGCGCTCCACATCTGGTAATACGGGTCCTCGCTCATCGCCGCACGGATCTCACGGCGGTTGGCGGGATCGACGCCATGTCGGGCTCGCCAACGCGGCGCAACACGCCGCTCGTAGGCGACGGCGTTGCCCGACACCACGACGTTCGACATGTACTTGTTGAAGTTCGCGAGGAAGTTAAAGCGCGCGATCTCGTCGTGCGTCGCCCGTGGCGACATCGAGTGCTCACCCACCAGGGACCAAGGCGGAGCCGCGTCGAGCCGTGTGGCGCGTGTCATGCTCAAAATTGTAGCATCGCGCTCCTCATGAGCCGCTCAAAAGCCTCGACCACGAACATCACCCACCGCCTCGTGGAACACGTGACGCACCGGCGTTACGAACACCTTTCGAAGGCGGCGGTCGAATCGACGAAAACCTTCGTCCTCGATTCCCTCGGAGTCGCGCTCGCGGGCACGCGGGTTCCCATGGTGCGCGAACTCGAGGCGGTCGCAGCCGAATGGGGCAGCGGCGATGCCGCGCGCATCTGGGGCACCGGCCGTCGGGTTCCTGCGGCCACGGCCGCCTTCATCAATGGCTATCAAATCCACAATCAGGAGTGGGACTGCGTACACGAGCCCGCCGTCGTGCATCCGATGGCGGTCATCCTCTCGACGCTACTCGCCTGGTGCGAGGCGCGGGGTGGCGTCGGCGGACGCTCGTTGATCAGCGGCTGCAGTGTCGCCGTCGATGTCGCAACCGGCATCGGTCGCGCGGCGCGCAACAAGCTGCGCTTTTTCAGGCCCGCGATGTGCGGTGCACTCGGCGCGACCGCTGGCCTCGCAAACATCGAGGGTCTAGATGCCACCACCACGCGCAGTGCCCTCGGACTCGCCTATAGCCAACTCTCCGGCACCATGCAGGCCCACATCGAGGGTTCGCCCGTGCTGCCGATGCAGATCGGTTTCAATACGCGCGTGGCCTTCGATGCCGTGCGCCTCGCCTGCCGCGGTGTACGCGGCCCTGTCGATTTCCTTGAGGGCCCGTTCGGATATTTCACGCTCATGGATCCGGAGTGGGACCCGACGGAATTCGCGAGGCTCGAAAGCCGCGAGGCCATCACCGAGTTGTCGCACAAACCCTTTCCGAGCGGCCGCGCGACGCATGGCGGTGTCGACGGCGTGCTGACGCTACGCGAGCAGCACGGCTTTTCGCTCGAGCAGATCGGCGAGATCCGCGTGCACGCCCCGCCACTCGTCATTCAACTCGTCGATCGTGCGCCCTCACCGGACATGGCGGCCTCCTATGCGCGGCTCTGCCTGCCATACGTGGCCGCAACCGCGCTGCTGACGGGCAGCGTCGGTGTCGATGACTTCGAGCCCGCCGCGCTCGCCGACCCGCATCGCCATGCGCTCGCCGCACGAATCCGCGTTTGTCGCGATCAAAACCCTTCACTCAATGCGCTCGCGCCGCAGCGAGTCGAGATTTCTTTGCGAGATGGTCGCGAGCTCGCTCTCGATCTGCCCGCGGTGCTCGGCGCGCCCGGCCGACCGCTCGGCCGCGAGCGACATCTCGCCAAGTTCCGTTGCGCCGCCGCCTCCGGTCTGCGGCCGATGAGCGCGAGCGCGATGGATCATCTGGTACGGCTCGTCGATGATCTCGAACAACTCGACGAGTTGCGGCGGCTGGTCGATGCGCTCGTTTTCGACACGGACACCCCATGAGCTTCCCCCATTATTTTGAATCCTTCGATTACGCGCAGATGCTGCGCGACTTTCCGGTCGGCGAGCCCTTCACGGCGGGCTTTGCACGCGCCTCCCGCGAGCAGATCCGTCAACATCAAAACCGGCTGTTCATGCGCTGCATCGCGCGCGCCGCCGAAATCCCCTTCTATCAGCGACTCTGGAAAAACCACGGCGTCGAGGCGGGCGACATCCGCAGCCTCGACGACATCGGGCGACTGCCAATCTTCGGCAAAAGCGATCTCATGCAGAGCCTCGCCGAACACCCGCCCTACGGCGATTACCACGGCTGGGACAAATGGCCCATCGAAAATCGCCCGATCACCGTCGTACACACGACCAGCGGTACCACCGGGCGTCCGCAGGTCGTGCTGTTCAGTCCCAAGTCCCGCGAAGTGCAGGCGCTGCTCGTCGCCCGCATTTGGCGCATGCAGGGTCTGCAACCGGGCGACGTCATCCACTCGGTTTACGGTCACGGCATGATCAACGGCGGGCATTTCGTGCGCGAAGCCGCCCTGCACTACACCAACTGCCTGTTTCTTTCGGCCGGCACCGGCAAAGAAACGCGCTCGGTCACGCAGATCGAGTTGATGCGTGACATGCGCGTGACCGTACTCGTCGGCTTCGTCGATTACATCCGGCAGCTCGCCGAGACCGCTCGCGAACTCGGACTCGAGCCGGGGCGCGATCTACCGGTGCGCGCGATACTCGGTCACGTCGGCCGCGAGTCGCGCGCGGCGCTCTCGCGCGCCTGGGGCGGCGCCGAGGTCTACGACTGGTACGGCGTTGCCGACACCGGACCGATCGCCGCCGAAGGTCCGGACCGCGACGGCATGTACGTCATGGAAGATGCGCAGTATCTCGAACTCGTCGACGACAGCACGGGCCGCGTGATCGACGACGAACGACCGGGCGACATGGTCGTCACTTCGCTGTACCGCGACGACGTCTATCCCCTCATCCGTTTCAACACTCACGACTTGTCGGCGTGGAAGTTCGGCCACTCGGCGCTCGATTACACGCTGCGACGCACCGTCGGGGTGCTCGGCCGCAGTGACAACATGGTCAAGCTGCGTGGCATCAACGTCTATCCGCTGGCGCTTGCCGCCATCCTGAACGATCAACCCGAGTTCGCCGGCGAATACATTTGCCGTGCCTCACGCGATGCATCGGGTCGCGATGAAATGACGGTCATCATCGAAACGCGCGGCGCGCCGAACACCCGCACGCTCGAGTTGCAGCAAGCGTTCGCCGAACTGCTCACGCGTCGGGTGGGTGTCGACATCAAAACCGAACTCGTGGCCCAGGGTGGTACCGCGGCACTCACGCAAATCGACAGTCGGCAAAAACCTGTCCGGCTGATCGATGAGCGTCCCAAGGCAAAGGCATGAGCCGCGGCCGCCCGTGAGCGATCCCAGCGCCGCGGTCACGGCAGCCCTCGAACGCATCGAACGCGATCGGCATCTCAATGCCTGGTCGCACCTCGATCCCGAGGGCGCACTCGTCGCCGCCAAAGAATCTACGGCATGGCTCGCCGCAGGCTACGCCCCTCGCGCCCTCGAAGGGCAACTCGTCGCCGTCAAGGCCAACATCGCGGTTCGCCACTGGCCTCACGATGGCGGTCTGCTGGTACGACGCGGAATCTTTGCCCACGAGGACGCGACGGTCATCACGCGACTGCGCGCTGCAGGGGCGGTGCTGCTCGGTCAGACGCGCATGGATGCCGGTGCACTAGGGGCCGAGGGGCGCTCGATCGACGGGCCGATCCGCAACCCGCATCGGCCCACGCACTCGGCGGGGGGCTCGAGCGGGGGCTCTGCGGCGGTCGTCGCCGCGGGTCACGTGGCTTTCGCCCTCGGCACCGATACGATCGGCTCGGTCCGCATTCCGGCGGCCTACTGCGGCATCAGCGCACTCAAACCCTCGACCGGGCGAATCGGTCAGGCGGGCATTTTGCCGCTGCACGCCCGATTCGATCACGTCGGGCCGATGACCTCATCGGCACATCAACTCGAGGTGATGTGGCGCGTGCTCGCAGACGAATCCATCACCCACCGCGCAACCGCGCTCACGCCGCCTGCTGAGTCTTGGCGAGGGTTGCGGGTCGGCTTCGTGGTCGATGCCGCCGCGGTCGGCACCTGCGATACGGTGCTCGAACATTACGAGCGCGGCTTGCTACGGCTGCGTGAGCTCGGCGCGCAACTCGAACCCGTAGCGCTCGCCCCGCTCGAACCCGGCCGCGTGCGGCGTGCGATTTTTTCGCTGTGCGAACGCGCCCTGTGGCTGCAGCATCGCGAATCATTGCAGCAAAAACCGGAACAATATCCGCCGGCGCTCACGGACCTGCTGCGCTATGGCGGCGCCCTGGAAGACGCCAAGCTCGTCACCTTCGAGGCGCGAATCCAAGATTTCGCGCGGCAGGTTCATGCCCGAATGCAGTCGCTGAGAGCGCTCGTCCTACCAACCTCGCCGGGGCAGGCCTTCGATTTCGCGGGACCGACGCCGCTCAATCTTGCCGACCTCACCGCAGTGGCCACGGCTGCCGGCCTGCCGGCCGTCTCCGTCCCCTTGCCGAGCGGTGACGATCTGCCCGTCGGTCTGCAAATCATCACGCATGCGGACGAGGATTCTTTGGCCTGCAGACTCGCCGCGGCCTTCGAACGCAGCGCGGCTTAGTCGAGACCTCCGCGCACGAGCCCGGCGTAATACTCCGCGATGTCCCGGCGGCGCGCCGCCCACACCTGCTGCTTGCCCTGCGCGCGAACGTGCTGCAGAAATTTTTCGAGGGCACCGATGCGTCCGGGCCTGCCGATGATCCGCAAATGCACGCCGAGCGACATCATGCGCGGGCGTGACTCGGACTCGGCGAGCAACCAGTCGAAACTGTCGATCGCATACGTCAACCAATCGCGCGGCGTCAGCGAAGGCGCGTTCCACATTTTCATGTCGTTGGAGTCGAGCGCGTAGGGCAAAACCACCATGGGCTTGGTCAGCGTGCGATCCATGAAAGGCTCGTCGCGACTGTAGTCATCCATGTGATAGAGATAGCCCTCCTCGAGCAGGAGGCGTCGCGTCTCGCCCGTATGCAGGTAGCGCGACAGCCAACCGACGGGCCGGGTACCCGTCGTTTTCTCGATGCTCGCCGTGGCCTGACGAATGAACTCGCGCTCGACCTCTTCACTCATGCCGAGTTGATGCGCCCAACGATAACCGTGCGCGCAAACCTCGTGGCCACCCGACACGATGCCCTGAGCGACTTGCGGTGCGCGCTCGAGCGCCACCGCCGCAGCCGTGAACGTGGCCGGTATGCCGTGTCGGGCGAGGTGCCGAAGCCACTGGGCACCCGCCATCCCTCGATCGCCCCGTTCCAGGCGTTTCGGGCGGCCGATGGGCA
>RGYP01000061.1 GCA_010031985.1 Gammaproteobacteria bacterium | reverse complement strand
CTGCGGGGCGCCGCAGCTGCTGAAAGGCGAGGTTACCGAGAACATCGGTGCGGGCATCGACAGTCACTCGGTACGGCAACCGCTCGGGGTCGTCGCCGGCATCACGCCGTCCAATTTTCCGGCGATGGTCCCCATGTGGATGTTTCCGATGGCGCTGGCCTGCGGCAATACGTTCATTCTCAAGCCCTCGGAGCGAGATCCGTCGGCGGCGCTGTTTTGTGCCGATCTCATCAGGCGCGCCGGCTTTCCGTCGGGCGTGTTCAACGTCGTTCAAGGTGACAAGGAAGCGGTCGACGCTTTGTTGCAACACCCCGGTGTCGATGCCTTGAGCTTCGTCGGTTCGACGCCGATTGCGCGCCACATCTATGCCACCGGCGCAGCGCACGGCAAACGCGTGCAGGCGCTCGGCGGTGCCAAGAATCACATGGTCGTCATGCCCGATGCTGATCTCGATCAGGTGGTCGACGCGCTCGTCGGCGCGGCCTACGGCTCGGCGGGTGAGCGCTGCATGGCGATCTCGATTGCCGTCGCGGTGGGCGAGAGCGTCGCAGAGGGTTTGCGCTCGCGTTTGGTGGCGCGCCTGGCGACGCTCAAGATCGGTCCCGGCAGCGATGCCGACGCCGAGATGGGGCCGCTCGTCACGCGCGCCCATCTCGAGCGTGTGCGGGGCTACATCGAGCAAGGCGTGGCGGCGGGTGCCGAGCTTGTGGTCGATGGCCGCGGTTTTCGCATGACCCGCGCGGGGTTCGAAGGTGGGTTTTTCATCGGCGCTTCGCTTTTCGACCATGTAAAACCCGCGATGTCGATCTATCGCGACGAAATCTTTGGGCCGGTTCTGGGGATGGTTCGCGTCAAAGATTTCGCTGACGCGGTCGACCTCATCAACCAGAACCAGTACGGCAACGGCACTTCGATCTTCACCGCCGACGGTGGCGTCGCGCGAGACTTTGCGCAGCGCATCCAGGTCGGCATGGTCGGTGTCAACGTGCCGATTCCGGTGCCCATGGCGTTCCACAGCTTCGGCGGCTGGAAGGCCTCTTTGTTCGGCGATCATCATGTGCACGGTCCCGAGGGCGTACGGTTCTACACGCGCCTCAAGACGGTCACCACACGCTGGCCGGGCGAGCGTCGCGAAGGCGCAAGTTTCGTGATGCCCACGGTGAAGTGACGGATCGGCGGACGGGCCATGGTGATTGCCTCTGCTGCCGAGTTTCGGGCGCTTGCCGCGCAGAAACTGCCGCAGTTCCTCTTCGACTACATCGACGGTGCGGCGTACGACGAGACCACCTGCAAGCGCAACGTGAGCGATCTTGCAGCGGTGCGACTGCGTCAACGCGTGCTGCGCAACGTCGACGGTGTTTCGACCCGCACGCATCTGCTCGGCGAAGATTGGGCGCTGCCGCTGGCTTTGGGGCCAGTCGGCTTGTCCGGCATGTACGCAAGACGCGGCGAGGTGCAGGCCAATCGCGAGGCGGCGGCGAACGGCATCCCGATGTGTCTGTCGACCTTGTCGCTGTGCTCGCTGGAGGAGGTCGCGGCGGCGGCGGCGCGTCCGCTCTGGTTTCAGCTCTACATCATGCGCGATCGCCGCTTTCTCAAAGATTTGGTGGCGCGTGCGAGAGCCGTGGGTTGCGGCACGCTGGTGCTGACCGTCGACATGCCCGTGCCCGGTGCGCGTTACCGCGATGCGCACTCGGGAATGAGCGGGCCGTACTCGAGTTGGCAGCGGCTTGCGCAGGCGTTCGCCCATCCGTCCTGGGCCTGGAACGTAGGCCTCTGGGGGCGTCCGCACCGGCTCGGTAATCTCGAGCCTTTGCTCGGCCCCGAGAGCAGCGTGCGCGATTACATGGGCTGGATCTCGCGAAACTTTGATCCTCGGGTGACTTGGGCAGAGGTCGATGAGTTGCGACGCGAGTGGTCAGGGCGCCTCGTGTTGAAGGGCATTCTCGATCCCGAAGACGCGCGCGAAGCGCTCAATCACGGCGTCGACGCGATCGTCGTCTCCAATCACGGCGGTCGCCAGCTCGATGGGGTGCCCTCGACCGCGAGTGCGCTGCCGGCCGTCGTCGACGCCCTCGGCGGCAAGCTGCCGGTGCTCGTCGATGGCGGTATCCGCAGTGGGCTCGACGTGGTGCGCATGTTGGCGCTCGGCGCGAGTGGCGTGCTGCTCGGTCGCGCTTGGGCTTACGCACTCGCGGCCGGCGGCGGGCTAGGCGTCCGCCGACTATTCGAGATCATGGAAGCCGAGATCCGTGTGGCCATGGCGCTGGGCGGCGTGACCCGCATCGATGAGATCGACCGCCGCCTGCTCGCGCCCTGAGGGGTCCGATTTCGCACCCCGGCGTGGTGTAAACTCCGTCCACCGATTCCATGGCGTCCCGCATCGGTTCCTCCGCGACGACCAGCCGTCAACTCCGCCAGGCCCGGAAGGGAGCAACGGTCGCGGTGATGTCGGGTGCCGGAGTCCAGCTGGTGCGGGCCGCCTCCCAACGTTGACCAAGGCATGGCGAAGGTAACCGGATTCACTCGGCGATGAGCTACACCGCACTGGCCCGAAAGTGGCGCCCCCGACGATTCGAGGAGCTGACCGGTCAGGAACACGTCCTGCAGGCGCTCTCGAATGCGCTCGCCACCAATCGCGTGCACCACGCCTTCCTTTTCACTGGCACTCGCGGGGTCGGCAAGACGACCATCGCACGCATCCTCGCCAAATGCCTCAACTGCGAGACGGGCATGGGTCCCGCGCCCTGCGGCACCTGTGCAACCTGCCGCGAGGTCGATGAGGGGCGATTCGTCGATCTGATCGAAGTCGACGCGGCCTCGCGCACCAAAGTCGACGACACGCGCGAACTGCTGGACAACGTGCAATACGCGCCGACGCGTGGTCGATACAAGGTTTATTTGATCGACGAAGTACACATGCTCTCGACGCATTCCTTCAACGCGTTGTTGAAGACGCTCGAAGAACCACCGCCGCACGTCAAATTTTTGTTGGCGACTACCGATCCGCAGAAACTACCGGTCACGGTCCTGTCGCGTTGCCTGCAGTTCAACTTGAAGCGGCTTTCGGTATCGATGATCGCCGAGCGCATGAAAACCGTGCTGAACGCAGAGGGCATCAGCTTCGAGCCGGCAGCCGTGCGTCTCGTGGCCGAGGCCGCCGATGGCAGCATGCGTGATGGTTTGTCGCTGCTCGATCAGCTGCTGGCTTTTGGGGGCGGCAAGGTGGCAGAAGCCGAGGCACGCGCGATGCTGGCGACGGTCGATCGCAAGCAAGTGATGCAGCTCGCGCGTCTGCTCGGGGCGGCCGACCCGGGTGAGCTGATGCGTTTTGCGCAATCGCTCGACGAGTGGGCGCCCGATTACGGCGATGTGCTCGATGCGCTCTCGACACTGCTCGTGCGAGTGGCTTTGAAGCAGGCCCTGCCGAGCTATGAGGGCGATGAGCTGCATCCGCCCGAGCAACTCGCGGAGCTCGCGGCCGCCATCAGCGCCGAAGACCTGCAATTTTGCTATCAGACGGCAATTCTCGGGCGTCGCGATCTCGCCTGGGCACCCGATCCGCGCACCGGCTTCGAGATGACCTTGCTGCGGATGGCCTCGTTCCGCCTTGCGGGTGGCGAGCGGACGAGTCCGCGGCCGATGGGCGGTGGCGTGAGCGGCTCCCCGGGCGCGTCGCTGACGGCGGCGGTGACGGCGTCGGCGCGGCCCGCGAGCGCGAGTGCGAGTGCGGGCTCCGCAGGGGCTGCGCTCGACCTGGCGGGCTGGCAGCAGCTCGTGGGGTCGCTCGAGCTCGGCGGCGCGGCGCGACAACTCGCAGCTAACTGCGCATTTGTGGCTCGCGAAGGCAGTCTCGTGCGCCTTACGCTGGATCCTGCGCAGGCCTTGCTGAAAACCAGTGCGCTGATCGAGAAGCTGGCGCAGGCGCTCAGCCGCCACTCGGGTGAAACGCTACGGGTCGAAGTGGAACTTGCGGCGGCGCCGGTCGAGACCCCGGCGCGCGCCGAGCAGCGTGTCGTCGATCAGCAATTCGATGCTGCGCGTCGTTCGCTCGAAGAAGACCCGACAGTCCGCGGCTTCAAAGAAAAATTCGGCGCGACGCTCAAGGGCGAGACCGTCAAGCCTCACTGAAAGTAAACCTCGAAGGAACGTGCCATGGCCAATTTCGGCAACATGATGAAGCAGGCAGAAGCGCTGCAGCGCAACATGCAAAAAGCGCAGGAAGAAATCGCGCGCATGGAAGTCACCGGGGAGTCGGGTGGTGGCATGGTCAAGGTCACCATGACGGGCAAGCACGAGGTCAAGCGCGTGCAGATCGAGCCGGCGGTGATCGGTGAAGATCGCGAGATGCTCGAAGATCTGGTGGCTGCGGCGATCAACGATGCCGTGCGCCGGGTCGAGTCCGAGACCCAGCAACGCATGGCCGGCATGATGTCGGGCTTGCGACTGCCGCCCGGCTTCAAGATGCCGTTCTGACCCTCGGGGATGAAGCACACTCCCTCGTTGACGCGATTGATCGATGCGCTGCGTACCTTGCCCGGCGTAGGGCCGAAAACCGCGCAGCGCATGGCATTTCATCTTCTGCAGGAGGGGCGCGATGGTGCCCGCGCCTTGTCCGAATCCTTGACGGCGGCGCTCGCCCGCGTGGGGCGTTGTCGGCAATGCCGCATGCTTACCGAGAGCGAAAGCTGCTTCATCTGCAGTTCGACGCAGCGTGATGCGAGCCTGCTCTGCATCGTCGAGTCGCCCGCCGACGTGGTTGCGATCGAGCAGTCTGGGGGCTATCGCGGCCGTTATTTCGTGCTGATGGGTCACTTGTCGCCGCTCGATGGCATAGGCCCCGAGCAACTTGGCGTCCGCGAACTCGAGGGATTGCTCGAGGCGGGTGCTGTCAAAGAAATGATCCTGGCGACCAATCCCACGGTCGAGGGCGAGGCCACGGCGCATTTTTTGTCGGAGGTCGCGCGCTCGCGAGGGATAAGCGCCACGCGCATCGCGCACGGCGTGCCGATCGGTGGCGAGCTCGAATACATCGACGGTGGCACGCTCGCGCATGCGCTTGCGGGACGTCAGGCTCTCTCCTGACCTCGACGCTTGCCCGGGCCCTGCGCGGCCTTCAGGTCGTTGTGCAGGCGACGCAGTCGCCGATAACTCTCGTAGCGCCGCGCATCCATGTCGTTCGATTCGCTCGCCTGGCGCACTGCGCAACCCGGCTCCTGCAGGTGCAGGCAATCGATGAAGCGACAGCCGGGCGCAAGACGGTCGACTTCCGGAAAACCGAGACTGCGAGATTCGAGCGAGCTGATCGCCGGCGCGAAATCCCGAACTCCGGGTGAGTCGATGACGGCGCCACCGCTCGGTAAATCGTAGAGTGCGGAGCTCGTCGTGGTGTGCCGGCCCTCGGCGTCGCGATCGAGATCGCCGGTCGAAATGGCCGTCG
The DNA here is from genome assembly GCA_010031985.1 of Gammaproteobacteria bacterium. Lineage (GTDB taxonomy): Bacteria > Pseudomonadota > Gammaproteobacteria > Steroidobacterales > Steroidobacteraceae > UBA964. Next base: position 3,289 of record RGYP01000061.1, on the reverse strand, counting down.
CGGGCACGAGGCGGGTGATAAGCGAGGATTTGCCTACGCCCGACTGACCGACGAATACGCTAGTCGCATCTTTGAGTTCGGCGGCAAGAGCGTCGAGACGGTCGCCCGTCTCGGCGCTGCAGCGCAAGACAGGATATCCCGCCGACTCAAAACTTTTGAGCATTACCACAAGCTCATCCGGCACTTCGAGCTCGGCTTTGTTGAGCACGACGATGGCGCGCAGTCCGGCGGACGATGCGGCACAAAGATAGCGATCGATGATGAAGGGGTCGGGGCGCGGCAGCGGCGCAATGACGGTGACGAGCAGGCTCAGGTTGGCGACGACCGGCTCGGAGTCGCCGCGGAGAGTGGAGCGCGCGAGCAGGCTGCGACGAGGCAGGATCTCGTTGACGTGGATTTCGGCGTGGGTCGAATCTTCGGTGCAACGCACCTGATCACCGCAGACCACCTGCAGCTTGCGACCGAAAGGGCGGCCCTGCAGCACGCGACCGCTGGCATCGCGCAGGCGCAGATGTCGCCCGTAAGCGGCGATGACTTGAGCATCGAATTCCAAGGGAGTCCCGATTCCGGCTGGAAGTGGGCACTCTAGCCTCTGCTAGACTGCCGCTCAACCATGCCAAGTCGTGACGCACTGATCTGGATCGACCTCGAGATGACCGGGCTCAAGCCCGAGTCGGACACCATCATCGAGATTGCGACTCTGGTGACCGACTCGTCCCTCCGCTTGATTGCCGAGGGTCCGGTGTTCGCCATCCAGACGGAGGAAACGGCGCTATTGCGCATGGATGAGTGGAATCAGCGTCAGCACGGGGGCTCGGGTCTGCTCGCCCGTGTGCGTGCGAGCACCGTGACGCTTTCGCAGGCCGAGCAGGCGACGCTCGAGTTTCTGGCGCAGCACGTGGAGCGTGGCGCATCGCCCATGTGCGGCAACAGCATTTGCCAGGATCGACGCTTCATGGCGCGCCTGATGCCGACGCTCGAGGCTTTTTTCCACTATCGCAATCTCGACGTCAGCACGGTCAAGGAACTCGCCAAACGTTGGGCGCCCGACATTGCAGGCGCCTTCAGCAAAGAGGGTACTCATCTTGCGCTCGACGACATCCGCGAGTCGGTGCGCGAGCTGCAGTATTACCGCGAACATTTCTTTGTCCTTGGGCCTCGAGGCGCCTGTTGATGGACGAGTCGGCGGCGATCGACCTGCCGAGCTTTGACGATCTCGTCGCGGCACACGGCCGTCTACAAGAGCGGGTGCGTCGAACGCCGGTCATGACGTCGCGCGACTTCGATGCGCGTGTCGATCGTCAGGTGTTCTTCAAGTGCGAAAATCTGCAGAAGGTCGGTGCGTTCAAATTTCGCGGCGCGATGAACGCCTTGCTGTTGCTCGAGCAGCAGGCGAGGCAGCGGAGCGCCGGCGGCGAGACCCTTGCTCGAGTCGTGGCGACGCATTCCTCGGGTAATCACGGTGCGGCGCTGGCTCGGTCGGCGAGCGATCTCGGTTGGCGTTGCGTGGTCGTCGTGCCGCACGATGCTTCGGCAGTCAAACTCGCGGCGATCGAGGCGGCGGGTGCCGAACTCGTGCGCTGCGAGCCGGGTCTTGCAGCGCGCGAGGCGGCGCTGGCAGGTGTGATCGGACGCACGGGCGCCGCGGTGGTTCATCCTTTCGACGACGCACGGGTGATCGCCGGGCAGGGAACGGCAACCCTCGAGTTGTTGGCAGAGCAGCCGGCGCTCGATGTGTTGACGACGCCTGTGGGCGGTGGCGGGCTGCTCTCGGGCACGGCAATCGCCGCCAAACGCATGGCGCCGCACTGCAAGGTGGTGGGTGCCGAGCCGGCGATGGCCGACGATGCGGCGCGTTCGTTTCACGGCGGCACGCGGGTCGGGATGCAGGGGTCGCCGGCGACGATCGCCGATGGCTTGCGCGGCTCGATCGGTGTTCGTCCCTATGCGCTCTTTCGGCAGTGGGTGGATGACGTCGTGACGGTATCCGAAGCGTCCATCGTCAATGCGATGCGCGTCGCGCTCGAAGATCTGAAAATTTTGATCGAGCCCTCATCGGCGGTGCCGCTCGCCGCGCTCATCGAGGGGCGAATCGGCAAACCCGGTGATCGCGTCGGCGTGATCGTCTCGGGCGGCAACGTCGATCTATCGGTTTGCCCGTTCCTCGCGGGCAAGACCGGCTGAGTCGCCCGCCAAGATCATCCACGTTTCGATCACGGTGTCGGGGTTGAGCGAGAGGCTGTCGATGCCTTGATCGACGAGCCAGCGGGCGAGGTCGGGATGGTCCGATGGGCCTTGGCCGCAAATGCCGATGTATTTGCCCGCTTTGCGACAGGCGGTGATCGCCATGGCGAGCATTGCTTTGACGGCAGGGTCGCGCTCGTCGAAATGGCGCGCGACGATGCCGGAGTCGCGATCGACCCCCAAAGTAAGCTGCGTCATGTCGTTCGAGCCGATCGACATGCCATCGAAGAATTCGAGGAATTGATCGGCGAGCACCGCGTTGGAGGGCAGTTCGCACATCATGATGACCTTGAGCCCGCGTTCGCCGCGCTTGAGCCCATTTTCGGCGAGCAGGCGCGTGACCTCGGCTGCTTCAGTCAAGGTGCGAACGAAGGGCACCATCACTTGCACGTTGTCGAGACCCATGTCGCCGCGGACCTTGCGCAACGCGCGGCACTCGAGTTCGAAACAGGCGCGGAACTGCGGGTCGACGTAGCGTGCAGCACCTCGAAAACCGATCATCGGGTTTTCTTCGGTCGGCTCGTAGAGACGCCCGCCGATGAGATTCGCGTATTCGTTCGACTTGAAGTCGGAGAGCCGAACGATGACGGGCTCGGGCGCGAAGGCTGCCGCGATCTGCGCCACGCCCTCGGCGAGTTTGTCGACGTAAAAGCCGACCGGATCGGAGTAGCCTGCCATCTGCGTACGGATTTCGTCACGCAACGCGGGATCGAGTTTGTCGAACTCGAGCAGTGCACGCGGGTGTACGCCGATCATGCGATTGATGATGAACTCGAGTCGCGCGAGACCGACGCCCCGGTGCGGGATGCCGGCGAAGTCGAAGGCGCGGTCGGGATTGCCAACGTTCATCATTATTTTGACCGGCACCGGCGGCAGGGAGTCGAGCTCGATCTGCCGACGCTCGAAGTCGAGCGCTCCTTCGTACACGTAACCGGTGTCACCCTCGGCGCAGGAGACGGTGATCGCCTGTCCCTCGCGGATGACGTCGGTGGCGTTTCCGCAGCCGACGACCGCCGGGATACCGAGCTCACGCGCGATGATCGCG
>RGYP01000007.1 GCA_010031985.1 Gammaproteobacteria bacterium | reverse complement strand
GAAGATGGGGCAGATCCCGGGCATGGTTTCCTGGGCAGAGGCGGGGCGAAAGCTACTCGATTTGTCAGAGGCGCCGGCTGCGCAAATCGAGATGATTCGGCGTGTGCATCCGCAGTGGTTCGAACGGCCCGAGCCATGGACGGATTTCACCAACATGTATCTGCAACACAAGGCGCGCGCCGCGCGTTGACTCGCGGCACGCGCCAAGTTGCCGTGCATTTACATGCGATGTAGTGCGCAGATCTTGTGGCCGTCTGGATCGCGCAAATAGGCGAGGTAAAGCTTCATGCCTTTGCCTTCGCGAATTCCCGGTGGATCCTCGATCGCCGTGCCGCCGGCCGCGAGTCCGGCCGCGTGCCAAGCCTGAACCTGCTCCGGAGAGTTTGCAGCAAAGCCCAGGGTCTCGCCGTTGCCTGCGCTCGCAGGCCGTCCGTCGATCGGCTGGGTCACTGAAAAAAGCCCGGTGGGCGAGCGGTAAAAAATACGGTGGCCGTCGACGACGGCGGGTTTTATCCCGAGAGTGCCAAGCAAAGAATCGTAGAACTTCTTGGCGCGTTCCAGGTCATTCGTGCCGATCATGATGTGCGAGAACATATCGCGAGTCTCCCTGTAGAATCTGCGCTGCAGTACATAGCCTTGCGCGGGCAAGGTCAAGGTTTTCGATGACGATACCCAGCCGGAGAATTCTCATGAAGCGTCGTGGTTTTTTGCGTTCGGCAGGGGCGGGTATGGTGGCTGCGGCGCTTCCCGGACTCGACACCAAAACCTTCGCCGCAACGCCAGCAAGACCGCTGCGGCTGCTGATTCTCGGCGGTACGCGTTTCATCGGTTTGCACATGACCGAGCTCGCCTTGGCTCGCGGGCACGCGCTGACGCTTTTCAATCGGGGTCGCACCAATACGGATCGATTTCCGGACGTCGAACGTCTGCGCGGAGACCGCAACGGCGATCTTCAATCGCTCGCGAATCGCGATTGGGATGCCGTGATCGACAATTCGGGTTACGTGCCGCGTCAGGTGCGCGAAGTGGCTCGACTGCTCGAGCCACGAGTCCGGCGCTATCTCTTCATCTCCTCGGTTTCGGTCTATGCGAGCTTCGCCACGGCGAACGACGAGACCTCCGCAGTCGGCAAATTGAAGGACGAAAAAGTCGAAAAAGTCGACGGCGAAACCTACGGGCCGCTCAAAGCGCTTTGCGAGCAGGCCGCGAGCGAAATATTTGGTGGAGCGCGTTCCACCAACGTACGTCCCGGGCTCATCGTGGGGCCTGACGACAATACCGATCGATTCACCTACTGGCCCGCACGAGCGGCTCGCGGTGGTCGCATGATCGCTCCGGGCGATCCACTCGATCCGGTGCAATTCATCGACGTTCGCGATCTTGCGGCGTTCACCTTGCGATTGATCGAAAACGAGGTCGGCGGCGTATTCAACGCCATCTCCTCGCCGGGGCAGTTTTCGATCGGCGACGTGGTGAACGAGTCGATTGCCGCCGCTCGCGAGCTCGCCAAGCCCGTCGTTGCGCCGACGGCAGAGTGGCTGAACGCAAAAACGCTCGAAGCACAAAAGGTCCAGCCTTGGTCGGACATGCCGGTGTGGGCGCCATCGACGGGTGACAGTGTGGGGTTTGCCAGCAGCTCGGTGGAGCGTGCAAAGCGCGCTGGGCTCGCCATCCGGCCGCTACGCGAGACGGTCCGCGACACGCTACGCTGGCACCTCGCACGCCCCGAGGCCGAACGTCAGAAACTCAAGGCTGGCCTCACGGTGGAGCGCGAGGCCGAGTTGCTTGCGACGATTTCGGTGCGAGGGTAAATCTGCCGAGAGGGGGTGGCAGATGCAGTCGATTCATCGCAGATCATGGCGTCGGGGCGCGCTCATGTCGGCATTCGCGGGTCTCGTTTTCTCCGCGGTCACGGTGGCTGCTCCGATCGAACTGGGTCAGGCCGAGGCTAGGCTGCAGCTCGCGCAAATCACCGCGCTGCTAGCGGGTCGCTACGACAACGATCCACAACGCTTTTACCTCGAGGGCATGAAGCGCGGAAAAACCGCGCCCCCCAGGCTGCATCTCGAGATCCGCAGGTCGGTAAAGATACCGAACGGGTTCGACATCGAAGAGCGCGACGGCAGCGAGCACGCACCGATCGCCCGTGCGGGCACGCTCACGCTCGAGAACGATGCCAGGACGCGGCAAGTGGTGATGCGTCTGACCGGAGATGGCCCATCTTGCGCATGGCGTTGGCGCAAGCATCTCGCTTCGTGGCTTGGCGAGCCCGCCGACGACTGTGCGAATGCCGTCGGCTCACCCGGCATCGCCGGTAAAACGCTTTGGTTGGCAGATGACGCTCTCTGGCTGCAGAACGTGGGGGCCGCGGCAGCTGCGACGAGTGCGGCGGGTGCGGTCGACATCGTCGAGCTCGGTCGGGCGCACATGCACGAGTGCTTCATGGCGGTGCAGGCGCGGGGCGGCGAGCCGCAGATTTTCATGGGGCTCAAAACTCATGATCGCGGCGGTACTCTGGACATCGTCACCAAAGAAAAAGCACCGCGAAAATTCACGCTGACTTTGCGACGTGGCATGTGGCCGTCGAACTCCGGCAACAACCTGCTCGAGTTGCTGACGCTCACTGCGCGCGAGGAGGGACAGCCGGTGCAGGCGAGCTCAGGTTGGGCCACGCCCGATTCGCCGAGGGTCGGGTTTGGCAACGAAGAAGAAGTGGAGTCGGGCAGATCGATCAACGCGCGTTGCAAGCGCGTCGACGAATAAATCGTAAGGAGCGCATATGTTTCCGCGGGGGTTTTTGGGCACTCGTGCCGATTTGTTGATGGATGTCGTCATCGTCGCGCTCATCGCGGTAGTGCCGATCGTGCTTTACAACTGGCGTCTGGCACGTGGCGGACAGTTCGCCAAGCACAAGACGTTGCAGATCAGCCTCGCTCTGCTGCTTGCGGCCGTGGTGGGTCTCTTCGAGTACAACCTTCGAATGCAAGGCGGGATTTTCGCCGCCACCAGCGGCAGCAGCTACGCCGGGACTGCAACACTCGACTTCTGGATCTACCTGCATACGTTCTTCGCAATCACGACGCTGCTCGTTTGGACCGGGCTGATCGTGATGTCGCTACGGCGCTTCCCCAGTCCACCGATACCGGGTCCTTTCAGTGGTATCCACAGATTTTGGGGACGCCTCGGCATGGTGTGGATGCTGGTAACGGGCGTCACCTCGCTGCCGGTGTATATTTTTGGCTTCGCCCTTTGATTCATCTATCGAGAGTAGTTCGATGAAAGCACTAGCCGTATCCCTCATCGCCGCATTGACAGCGGTAGCCATCGCCGAGGCGACGACGGTCCGCGCAGCGCTCGCCGGCAAGGAACCCGGACCGCTCGCGGCCGTTGCCGGAGCGCTCAAGATGCCGGAAGCGCTCGTCATGAGTGCGCTACCCGAAAACGAAGCATACGGGGTGGGTGCCAGTCACTTTCCGGTGATCTGGAAGAGCCTCGAGACGTGGGACGACGCACTGACGCTCGTCACCAAAGGCGCGAACATCATCGAGATCCGTGGTCAGGTCGGGCTGGGTGAGCCCTCGAAGCGCAGCAAGTTCTTCAACGTCACGCGCAAGGGTGGCGGATTGAACGGTCACCTGCGACCCGATCTCTATTCGTCGATCTACGGTATTTCGCGGGTGGGGAAGGAGAGCGCGCTGAGGGGTGTGGCATTTGTGGATCAAGCGGGAGAGGTGGTATTCACGGTTTATCTGCCCAGCGAGGGCGAAACGCCCCCCGCTTCGTTGGTCAAACAGTTCGAGGGTACTTGGGCGTTGCTCAGATCTCTGCCGGCGCTTTGTCGCCGATGAAAGATCACGCTGGTCATGCCTTGTTGCGTGACCCGATGGCGCGGCTCGCACGTTCACGTCACGAGTTTGGCGAACATGGTGGCGTCAATCTCTCGATCGAGACCAGCGCTACGTTCACCGTCCTCGAGGCCGGCAAGATGCCGGAAATCTTCGAGGGTCGCGAGGGTCCGCGCGGCGGCTGCTTTTTATACGGACGACACTTCAATCCCACGGTGATGGTGCTTGCGCGTCATCTGGCAGCCCTCGAAGCAACGCCCAGCGCTTACTGCACGGCGAGCGGTATGGCTGCGATCTCGGGAGTGCTGCTCAATGCCTGCAGCAGCGGCGATCACGTCGTTGCAGGGCAAGCGCTCTACGGCGGGACTTGGGCACTGCTGCACGATTTTCTGCCGCGCAAGGCGGCGATCGAGACAAGCTTCGTCGACCTCGGCGATCTCGATGCGGTGCGACAGGCGTTCCGTGGCAATACCCGTGTGCTCTATTGCGAGACCGTCGCCAACCCGACGTTGCGTGTGGCGAATATCCCCGCTTTGGCGGCGCTGGCGCACGAACATGGCGCGAGTCTCATCGTCGACAATACTTTCGCACCGTTGTCGATCACGCCCGCCATGCACGGCGCCGACATCGTGGTTCACAGTCTCACGAAGTTCATCAATGGTGCCTCGGACATCGTGGCGGGCTGCGTTTGTGCGGACGGCACGGTCATCGATTCGCTCTACGATTTGCATCTTGGCAGCCTGATGCTGCTGGGTCCTGCCATGGACCCCCGTGCCGCATACGAGGTCGCCACGCGGCTGCCGAATCTCGGAGTACGAATGAAAGAGCATTCTGCGCGTGCCCTGGCGTATGCGCAGCGACTCGAGGCGCTGGGAGCGAGCGTGGCCTATCCGGGTCTTGCGTCGCATCCGGATCATCAGCTGTTCACGCAACTTTGCAATCCAGGCTACGGTGCCGGCGGTTTGCTCAGCGTCGATCTCGGAACCGCAGAGCGCGCATCGCATTTCATGGAGCACCTGCAAAACGTCGAAGATTTCGGCTACATGGCCGTGAGTCTCGGCTTCAGCGACACGTTGATGAGCGCCAGCGCCTCGAGCACCTCGAGCGAACTCGACGAGTTATCACTCGCTGCTGCGGGCATCAGCCCGGGGCTTGTGCGCTTGTCCGCCGGTTACACCGGGCACATCGACGATCGACTCGCGCAACTCGAGCGCGGTTACGTTGCGGCTACGCGAGCCTAGCCTCGCTTTCAGCCTCACGCGTTCTGCATCTTCAGCACGAGCGGCTTCGCTACCCGGAGGGAAAGATGCCGACGAAGTTCGGCTTCGACGGCCGTCGCAGCGCTACTTTCGATCATGGCGACCACGCAGCCGCCAAAGCCACCGCCGGTCATGCGTGCGCCACCGAGGCCATGCGCTTCGCGATCGATGAGATGATTGAGATGATCCACGAGCGCATCGACTTGCGGAACGCTGACCTCGAAGTCGTCGCGCAGCGAGCGGTGTGATTCACGCAGACAGCGACCGAGTTCGAGAAGATCACCGCTTTCGATGGCGTCGACTGCGCGAGTGACGCGCAGGTTTTCCGTCAGCACATGCCGCGCGCGTCGAAGTTCGATCTCCGGAAGATCATTCGCGCGCTCCGATAGCAGTGAGACGTCGATGTCGCGCAACGATGTCTCTCCGAGCCGTCGTGCCGCCATCGTGCACTGCTGCCGGCGCAGATTGTATTCACCTGCGGCGAGCTTTCGCTCCACACCCGAGTGGGCGATGAGTGTCGTGATCTGTGGCGGGAGACCTATCCGTTTCAACTCGAGGGATCGACAGTCGAGCAGTATCGATTCTCCCGGCGACGCCACGGCTGCCGCCATCTGATCCATCAGACCGCACTGGCAGTCGGCAAAATGATGTTCGCTCCATTGAGCCCATCTGGCGATCTGCTGCGGCGTGATGCCGGATGAGAGCGATGGACTGCACCCAGCGAGCAAGGCACGCGCGATGCCCACCGTCAGCGAGGCCGAAGAAGACAATCCGGCCCCTTGCGGAATGTCGCCGACGATCGCGATGTCCGCTCCCGAGACACGGATACCGGATTGCTGCATCGCGACGATGACGCCGCGCAGATAATTGCCCCAAAAATTTTCGGCTTTGCGATCGATTTGTCGGTCGACACCAAATTCGTCGCGCAGCAGTTCCGGCGAGGAAACATGGCGACTGACCGCGTGGATTTTTCCATCGGTGCGCGGCGCGACGGCGACGCCTGTGCCGATCGTGAGCGCACAGGGCAGGACCAAGCCATCGTTGTAGTCGGTGTGCTCACCGATCAGATTGACTCGACCCGGAGCAAAAACCGCCGTGCTCCGCGAGCCTGTGACGTCACCGAGCAGCTTGCGGGCGTGAGAGATGAGAGCCTGGCTCATCGCCTATCGACGGCTCGTCGCCAGTTCGCGAAGCTGCGCCGCCGCTTGTTCCGGGGTGAGGTCGCGTTGTGGTTCGGCGAGCATTTCGTAGCCGACCATGAATTTGCGCACCGTCGCCGAGCGCAGCAGGGGCGGAAAGAAATGAGCGTGCAGTTGCCAGTGGAGCGCCGCTTCGCCGCGCCGATGCGTATCGTCGTGTATCGTGCCGTCGTAAGGCGCGCCGTGCCAACCCATCGAGTATGGGAATTCACAATCGAATAGCCGGTCGTAGCGACGGGTGAGATCGCCGAGGGCGCCGGCGAGCGTGGCACGTGCCGACACCGGGATTTCATCGAGGCGCCGTACGCCGAATCGCGGCAACAGCAGAGTCTCGAAGGGCCAGGTTGCCCAGTAAGGCACGATGACCAGCCAATGCTCGTTTGCCAGTACCTGTCGCGGTCCCTCGAACTCATGGTCGGCCACTTGTCGAAGCATCGGACTACCGTGTCTCGACCAATGAAGACGTTGCTGTTCGTCCTCGACGTTCAACTCGTCGGGCAGGTGATCGGTTGCCCAGATTTGTCCGTGCGGATGCGGATTCGAACAACCCATCATCTCGCCCTTGTTTTCGAATACCTGCACCCAACGATGTTGCGCACCGAGCGCACGGGTTTGGTCCGCCCAGCAGTCGACGACGCGAGCGATCTCGGTGTCGGTCAGCCGACTCATCGGCCGATCGTGATCCGGCGAATAGCAGATCACGCGGCAGGTACCGCTGACTGGCTGCGCGGCAAAGAGCGCTGAGTTATCGGGCCCTGCGGCGGAGTCGTTGTCGGGACTCGCCTCTACGGCAGGAAAATCGTTGTCGAATACATGGACCGAAGTGTAGGGGGGGTTGCGCTCGCCCGTGGCGCGTTGCGCATCGGGGCACAGGTGGCAGGCAGGATCGTGCCGCGGCCTCGGCGCTTGGCTCGAGCGATGGGTTTCGCCATTCCAAGGGCGGGTATTGCGATGGGGCGAGACCAATACCCAGCGATCCGTCAGCGGGTTGCGACGGCGATGGGCTCGCTCGTACAAAGAATTTTTCGTGGTCACCGAGTTTCGCTACGCAAGGCGGCAAGGCCGACGTATTCGGCACGACGCGCGAGCGCGATCCGGTTGAACAACAAGGCGGCAATGACCGAGCTCGCAAGTACGAACACCATGAAATGGATGTAGTGCAGGGTGATGACGCCGGCCGGGTTCCAGACGAAGGTGTACAGGGCGTAGATGCTGAAACCCCATAGCACTCCGAAAATGGCCGCTGCTGCAGCGACGTTTCGAAACAGCAGACCGGCCACGAAGGCCGACAAGATCGGCATCGAAAACAAGCCGTTCAGTTGCTGCAGCAGATTGATGATGCTGTCTGCGCTTTGGAATACCGGTACCAAAAAAATGGCAATCGCGGTGACGATCACGGAGACCACCGCGGCGAGCCGCCAGTGGTCCGCGACCTTGCCGACGAACTTGTCGTGAAAATCGACCGAGTAGAGCGCGACGGTGCTGTTGAGCACGGCGCTGAAGGTGGTGATGACCGCCGCGGCGACCATCGCGGCAAAGGCGCCCGCCAGCCAACCGGGCAACACTTCGGCGACCAGTCTGCCGTAGGCGGCATCGCCGATGTCACCGAACAACTTGTACGCCACGACACCCGGTATGACGACGATCGGCGGCACGATGAGGATGCGGATGGCGGCCGCCGCGAGCACGCCTTTTCGAGCTTCTTCGACCGAGGGGGCGGCCATCGCTTTCTGCGTGATGTTCTGATTGGTCGACCAGTAAAAAATCTGGATGAATACCATGCCGGTGAGCAGCGTATGCCAAGGAATCGGCGAATCGTCACCACCGATCATCGTCAGGCGCTCGATGGGCATACCCGAGACGATATCGAAATCGACGGCGGCGAGCGCGAGCACTACGATCAGCAGCGCAAGCCCAAGCACGCCCACGCCTGAAAAAGTATCCATCACGGCAACTGCCCGCAAGCCACCGAGCATGGTGTACGCCGCGCTGATGAGGGCGAGCACCGTGGCAAACACCAGAATCGGCACGTCGCCGCCGAACAGCGATTGCATGAATAGCCCACCGCTGTAGATCGACGCCGGCAAATAAATGACGACGTTGCCGAACAGAAAGAGACCCGAAATCAGCGTGCGGATGCTGGTGCCCCCGTACCGACGCTCGAGCAATTCGGTAACGGTGGTGCAGCGATGCCGGTAATAGAGCGGAACAAAAACGTAGGCGAGGATCAACAAGCCGAAAAACCCGGCGATCTCCCACCATGCCAGCAGCAGCATCTGATTGCCGTTCATGCCGACGAGTTGATCGGTCGATAGGTTGGTGAGCGTGATCGAACCGGCGACGAACAGCCAGGACAGACCACCGCCTGCCAGGAACACGTCTTTGCCCGAACCGTCGTGGGCAGGACGCGACCCGCGAACCTTCCACCACGTAGCGAGGGCCACCAGCACGGTGAGGGCGACGAATATAGCGATTTGAACGAAGCCGTCGGTCAGCAGATTGGCCGGCATGACTTTCTCCCCGGGGCGCGCGGCTCGGCAATGGTCAATAATACGGAGACTAGGAGGATCCGTGCCAACGACTTCGTCGATACGTCGTCTCGATGCCGGGGCTGCGACGCTGGTGTTCGACCTGCGGCGAGGGTACGCCGAGTTGGCGACGTTCGGTCCGCGGCTCCCCGTCGGCGAAGATTGCGAGGCATTATGCGATGCCGGGCGACGGGCTCCCCATGAATCCGAGCCAGACGTCATCGTGCCCAATTCCGTTCTGCCGCTACTCGGCAGCGGCTACGCCGGCAAGTCGTCGGTGGAGCTTTGTCGAGCGGGTCGCGAACTACCCCTTCGGGCGGCGCCGATCGAGTGGGGAGGTGACGAGGCAAGGTCTGGCGGGACCGAATTTCGCTTCAGTCTTCGCGACGAGCACCATCGGATTTCCTTGGCGAGTCATTGGCGGGCGCTCTCGAGTGGCGTGATCGCCGTCGAGTCGGCGGTGAACAACGCGGCGGACTCGGTACTTCAAGTTGCGCGTTGTGCATCCTTGGTTTTGCCGCTGCCGCGGTGGACGCGGACGATCGTGCACTACGACGGCCGCTGGTCGGCGGAGATGCACGAATCACGGTCAGCGCTCGGTTCCGCGCCGCGGATCGGCGGTGGTTCGACGGGAGGACGACCGGGCTTCACGGCGGGGCAGTGGCTGCGCTTCGAGGCCGCCGATACCTGTGAGCATCATGGGCTCTGCTTCGCCGTGCATCTCGAGTGGAGTGGTGATCACGAGTGGCAGGTCGACACCGATGCCAATGGCGATTCCGTGCTCTGGATCGGCACACCGTTGGGTCATGGCGAGGTAGAGCTGGCAGAAGGTGAGAGCTTCGTGACGCCACGGGCTCTCGTCGCCTTCGGGTCGCAGGGTAGAGCGTCCTTGCGAAATCTTTGGCATCGACACGTACGGGACATCGTATTGCCACGGCAATCACGAGCGCAGCCACGCAAAGTGCACCTCAATACCTGGGAGGCTTGCGGCTTCGCGATGACGCTGCCGAGACTCGAGCAACTCGCCGTCGATGCCGCAGCGCTCGGCGTGGAGCGCTTCGTACTGGACGATGGCTGGTTTTCCGGGCGGCGCGACGATCGTTCTAGCCTCGGCGATTGGTGGCCGTCGCCACAGGTTTTCCCGCAGGGACTCGCGCCGCTGATCGAGAAAATAAGGACACTGGGGATGGACTTTGGTTTGTGGGTAGAGCCCGAAATGCTGAGTCCCGAATCGGAGCTTTACCGAGCACACCCGGATTGGTGCATCCATGTCGAGGGTCAGGCGCGGCCCACCCAGCGTCACCAACTCGCGCTCGACCTCGCGCGGCCAGAGGTCGAGGCGCATCTGTTGGCAACCCTGGATGGATTGCTGAGCAAGCACGACATCGCCTATTTGAAGTGGGATCACAATCGCGAGCTGTTCCCGAGTGGCAGGCGCCGCGTGGCGCGAGTGAGAGCCCTCTACCGACTGCTCGACGAATTGCGTGCTCGGCACCCACGCGTGGAGATCGAGACCTGTGCGAGTGGGGGTGGCCGAGTCGATCTCGGCATGCTTGCGCGCTGTGCACGTTTCTGGGCGAGCGACAACAACGATCCGATCGAGCGCGTTCGCCTCAATCGCGCATGGTGGCAATTTTTGCCACTCGGAAGTTGCGGCAACCACGTGGGGCCTGATCCCAACCCCATCACGGGACGTAGTTTGCCCATGAATTATCGTTCAAAGATTGCGATGTTCGGTCACATGGGTATCGAGGCCGATCCTGCGCGCATGAGCGACGACGAGCGGAGTGTTTTGGCGACTCACGTGGCGCTGTACAAATCATGGCGTGGGGTGCTGCACGAAGGCGAGTTGTACGAGATCGCGCACGACGAACCCGGGGTCGCGGGTTGGCTGAGCGTCAGCCACGCTCGCGCCTTGGCGCTCGTGGTGCAGCAAGAGTTTGCCCGCTACTTCGAGACGGCGCCGGTGCGACTCGTCGGACTCGATCGGGATCGGCGTTACCGCGTGAAACTGCTTGAGCCGTGGCCCTCTCCGGCGGCGCGCTATCTGGTCGATGCCACGCTTTGGCGCGAAGGTGTGCTGCTGTCCGGCGAGGCACTCGCGACCCGAGGCCTGCGTTTGCCGCTGCGACATCCGGCGACCGCTTGGCTCATCGCACTGGAGATCGAATGACGTTTGCCGAAAAAACGCGCCGTCTCGGAGTCTGCTACTACCCCGAGCACTGGCCGCGAGAGTGGTGGGCCGACGATGCGGCGCGGATGATCGCCATGGGCATCACGCAGGTGCGGGTCGGCGAATTCGCCTGGAGTCGTATCGAGCCTGAGTCCGGGCGCTTCGATTGGACGTGGCTCGACGAAGCGATCGATGTTCTCGATCGCGCCGGGCTCGCCATCGTCCTGTGCACGCCGACGGCGACGCCGCCCAAGTGGTTGGTCGATGCCATGCCCGACATGATCGCAATCGATGCCGTCGGCAAGCCGCGGCGATTCGGTTCGCGTCGTCACTACTGTTTTTCGCACGAGGGATATCGTCGTGAATCGCGGCGCATCACGCGGGCCGTAGCCGAGCGATATGGTCGTCATCGAGCCGTCGTCGCCTGGCAAACCGATAATGAATATGGTTGTCACGACACGGTGCTCAGTTGGTCCCCGGCAGCCCTCGCGGCGTTTCGTCGCTGGCTAAGCGAGCGATACGTCGACATCGACGCGCTCAACGCGGCATGGGGGAACGTCTTTTGGAGCATGGAGTATCGGTCTTTCGACGAGATCGACCTGCCCAACCTCACGGTCACCGAGGCCAATCCGGCGCATGTTCTCGACTTCCGCCGATTTTCGTCGTGGCAAGTCAAAGAATTCAATCGCGAGCAGTGTCTGATACTGCGCGAGTCGTCGCCGGGTCGGGATCTCACCCACAACTTCATGGGGTTCGTCACCGACTTCGATCATCATGATCTTGCCGAAGATCTGGACGTCGCCGCCTGGGACAGCTACCCCCTCGGGTTTCTCGAACAGTTCTGGTTCGGCGACGATGATAAACATCGATATGCGCGACAAGGACATCCAGACGTGTCGGCTTTCCACCACGATCTTTATCGAGGTGTGGGAAGGGGGCGCTGGTGGGTGATGGAACAGCAGCCTGGCCCGGTGAATTGGGCTCGCTACAATCCCGCGCCGCTGCCCGGCATGGTGCGTCTCTGGAGCCTCGAAGCCTTTGCGCATGGCGCCGAGGTCGTCTCTTATTTCCGTTGGCGACAGGCTCCCTTTGCGCAAGAGCAGATGCACGCGGGGCTGCTGCGCCCGGATAGGGTGGATGACGTTGCGGCGCTGGAAGTGCGCGAGACGGCGGCCGCCCTGTCGCACTTCGCAGTCGATTCGTCGACCAAGGCTGAGGTCGCCTTGATCTTTGACTATCAGGCGGAGTGGATGACGGCGATTCAGCCGCAGGGAGCAGGGTTTTCTGCGCTGCGTGTCTGCTTCGAGTGGTACTCGGCGCTGCGCCAGCTGGGTCTCGACATCGACATTCTTCCGCCCGCGGCCGAGTTGTCCGAATATCGAATGATCGTCGTGCCCTGTCTGCCGGTGATTCCCGACACGCTCGTCGACAAGTTGCGAGCCGTCGAGGCCACGGTCATTTACGGACCGCGCACCGGCAGCAAGACAGGGCAATTTTCGATTCCCCGAAATCTGCCGCCGGGAGAGTTGCAGTCCCTGCTACCGATCAAGGTGGTGCGTGTCGAATCATTGCGCGAGGGATTGGTCGAGCCCGGTGCCGATTTTTCGGTGAGCCGCTGGTTCGAGCACGTCGAGTCTGCATTGCCGCCCGAACTCAGGCTTCACGATGGACGAGGAGTCCTATTTCGCCAAGGGTCACATCGCTACCTTGCCGGTATGGTGGACCCGGGCACGCTGCACAAAATATTTCGGCAGATGGCGAGCGAAGTAGGCGTCGGCATTCGAGACATGCCCGAAGGCGTGCGTACGCGGCGGTTTGGGAAATTGCGCTTCGTCTTCAATCATTGTGCAGAGTCGCGCTCGATAGACGCGCTCCTGCCAAAAGATGCCGCTCTGCTCGTGGGCATGCGAGAACTTGATGCGGCTGGTGTCGCCGCCTGGATCGACGACGGAATCCGCAAGTGAAAAAGCAACTCGCGAAGTTTCGGCAGATTGCCGCGGTGCTGCATTTCTACCTGCGATTCCTGCCGAGCTTTACGCAGCTTGGTTTCGTCGCGAGACGTTTTTTCTGGTCTGTTCCGAAGACGGATTTTCGCGGTCAGCATTGGTTGGTCACGGGCGGCTCCGGAGGCTTGGGCAGGTCCGTGGTTTGCGCAGCGCTACGCGGCGGTGCAACGGTCACCGTGGCTGCGCGTAGTGCGGAAAAATTACATGCACTGATCGCCGAGCTTGCGGCGGCGGGTCTCGAGGGGGCCGATACCGAGCGCTGCGATTTCACGCTCATAGCCGAGACCGAAGCCCTGATCGCACGGCTGGCCGCGCAAGGCAGAGCCATCGACGTGCTCGTCAACAACGTCGGTGTATTGAACGACGAGTTACTCGTGACCCGTGAGGGACTCGAGGCGTCGTTCGTGAGCAATCTGCTTTCCCACTACCAACTCACCGAGGGCTTGATCGACCGCGGGTTGCTGCAATCGGGCAGCGTGGTGGTCAACGTGACTTCGGGTGGTGCGTATCACTTCCCCTTGTCGGCCGCGATGCTGAACGTCACGGACCCGGCTCGCTACCGTGGAGTCGCGGCCTACGGCTTTCACAAGCGGGCGCAGATGGCGCTCAACCGATACTGGAACGAGATCCATCATGACCGCGGCATCATGTTTTACGTCATGCATCCCGGTTGGGCTGACACCGCGGGCGTGCAACGCTCGTTGCCGCGTTTCCGGCGAGTGTTGAAGTCGATCTTGCGCGATGCCGATTCCGGGGCAGATACGATCATCTGGCTGGTCGCCCATCGACCCGCCCAACCTGCCGAGGAACTGGTTTGGTTCGATCGAAAAATCCGTCCCGCACACGTGTACGCGCACACGCGACACACGACGGAGGATGGTCGAAGTCTCGCAAGCGTTTTGCAAACCACGTTGTCGGATCGACGTCACTCTTGAGCATCGAGAAAAAAATCTCCGAGTCGATCATTGGTGCCTGGGCCTGTCACCAATGGACCGTTCGTTACCAAGACGGGCGGGTGACGCAACCTTTCGGGCTGCGCCCGAAGGGCTTCATTCTGTACACTGCCGACGGCTTCATGACGGCAACCATCATGACCGCGGGCCGCAAGCGTTTCCGTACGAAAAATCCGCGGGATGCGAGCGAGGCCGAGCGGGCAAAGGCGTTCGATGGATACTTCAGCTACGCGGGTCGCTGGCGTATGAGTCGCGGGCGCATCGCGCACGAAGTCACGGTTGCACTCAATCCCGGCTTGGTCGGCACTCGCCAGTGGCGAGAGGCGCGGCTCGAAGGCGCTCGACTGATCTTGACCGCCGTCGAAAAAACCGCGAACGGTTCGCGACGTCACGAAATCGAGTGGCGTCGGCCGAGTCGTCGCTAGCGGAAGTCCCTGCGTTCGAACCGCTCAGACCGCCGGTGCAGGCGTCTGCTGCCGCGCGTAGAGCTCGAGACTCGAGTGACTCGGACCATAGTCCTCGGTCGGTGCCGTCAACATGTGTGGGCAATTCTTCTCGGCGTATTCGCGAACGTGTTTGGGCAGACCCGCCGCGTCGGCGACCGTGGTCATCGTCGAGATGTACATGCAATGGCCCGGTGATTGACCCATCAGCAGCCATGGCAACCACGGGGTCACTCGCTGCCAGGTGCCGACATAGGGCACCGCAGAAAGAGCCGGATTCTCCAAGTCTTTTCTTTTGACGAAGTAGCGCATCATCTCCGACACCTGTGCCTTCGGACCCGCCGACTCGCGCGGCCACTTGTCCGGTTGCAACGGATTCTTGTAGTTCAGATGCATGTCGGTCGCGAGTACCAGCGTCTCGCCGTCGAGTTCCTGCCACGGAAATATCAAAGGCAGTTTGATCAGCTTGCTCGGGTCGCCACCGAAATCTTCGGGCGCCATGATCAAGGTCTCGCTGATGGTGTAGTTGAAAGGGTCGTTGATGGCGTGGACGACGCGCACCGTCTCCTTCGTAAAGGGATTGACGAAGCTGTCGATGATCTCGCCGGGCTGACCGCCGCGAGTGAGGTTGGTGTAGAAGATGACTTCCTTGTTGACCCGACGGATGTTGCCGTCAGGCAAGGGCAACAAACGGGTACAAAGAAAAGTCTGAAACCCGAGGAAGGGCTTGAGCGCTTCCCCCGGGCGTACCGCCAGTATGGTGCCGCTGCAGTGGATGGTGCGCTGCTTGCTGCTGTCCATGTCCGCCTGGATGCGCGCCCAGGCATCGCGGTTCCAGCGAGGGCTAGTGAAATCGATCTTCGTGACGTAGGGAATGACGGACATGACGTTCTCCTCGAGCATTGCGGCGTCTTTTCGCCACAAGAGTAGTCCGAGCCCAGTCCGCTGCCGGCATGTAGCCGATCGCCTCGACCATGCAGTGAGCGCTCTGCACTCTCTAGGCTTCAGACGCCCGTCGCTTGTACACTCCCGGTCGGGGTTGCCCGAGGAGGCTCGTATGTCACGACAGGGTCGCTGGATTTCGCTTTGGGTTGCGCTCTGCATTGCGGCCGTCGCCGGTTGCACGTCGCAGCGTTCGTTGTCCGAGACGACGGGTGACACCCCGGACGCAGCCAGCGAGGAGGGAAAGACTGGCGTCAAGCTCGTGCAGATCACCGACGTACCACTGCCTCGCGACTCAAAGATTGACGAGCAGGAGTCCTTCATCATCGGCGGCGGCAATCGTTGGCTGGGGCGGTTGGTGGTCAAGGTGCGCACCGATCCTGCAGAAACCTACAGCTATTACTTCAACGGCATGCCGCGACTCGGTTGGTCGCGTCTGACCGCGGTGCAGGGCAAGGTGAGCAGTCTGACGTTCACCAGCGGCGATCGTGTCGCCAATCTGCAGATTACCGGCGGCGTCGGCGGCACCACCGTAACCGTCTTCGTGTCGACCCGCGAAATCGAGGGTGGTTGATCGCTTTGATGTTTGGTTTGCCGTAGTCGGCATCTTGTCGTTGTCGGCTCTGCTGCCGATTTCGATCCGCGCTGCGGACCTCGAGCCAACCCAAAGCGGCGCGGTCTTTCGCGACTGTCCCGATTGTCCCGAACTCGTGATCATTCCAGCCGGGCGCTTCCTGATGGGCACGGCGCGCGAGCTGCAAGTTCCCACCGAGGTGCCTGCCGAATTGTCGCCGGTCATGGTGACCATCGAGCGTCCCTTCGCGCTCGGTCGCTACGAAGTCACACGCGGAGAATATTCCGTGTTCGCCAAGGCCACCGGTCGCGCCGCAGCACTCGTGCGCTGTCGTACCTGGGTCGAAGAAAAGCAGGGATTTCGGGATCTAGAAATTACTTGGGACACACCCAAGGTACCCGCGCAACCGACCGATCGGCATCCGGCCTCCTGCATCGATTGGCACGACGCGGCGGCGTATGCCGCTTGGTTGAGCGAGCGCACGGGTGCGCGCTATCGCTTGCCGAGCGAGGCCGAGTGGGAATACGCGGCGAGGGCTGGGACTCGCAGCCTCTGGCCCTGGGGCAACGATCCCAACGAGGCATGTCGCAAAGTCAACGCGAACGATCGCAGTACGCAGCGTCGTTACCCGCTCGGTTGGAGTGGCGTGAGTTGCGACGATGGTCATGCGGACGTCGCTCCGGTCGGCAGTTTGCAGGCCAATGCCTTCGGTGTGTACGACATGCTCGGCAACCTCTGGGAGTGGGCCGAAGACTGCTCGTCACTCGATTATATCGGGCGCCCGGTCGATGCGCGTGCCTGGGTTTGGGAGGGGGGTTGTCGTCGCCGCATTCAGCGTGGTGGTGGCTGGTCCACAGGCCCGGAACGTTCACGCCCCGGATTCCACGGAGACGGCAGCGCCGACGACCGTGCCGATTTTGCCGGCTTCAGAGTGGTTCGCGAACTCGGGCCGCCGGGACCCCCGCGAGCCAAGGCGAAGCCCGATGATGCAGCCGCACTCACGAGTGCGCCGCCGCCGATGCAACTGCCCGCCTCGGCCCCGATTCGCACGCGCGACTGCGCCGAGTGCCCCGAGTTGCTGCAGTTGCCGGCCGGCGAATTTTCGTTGGGCAGTTCCGCCGACGACTACGAGCACGATCTGCGTTCGGGTGAAACACCAGCCCTGCGCGTCAGAATCCGTCGTGCTTTTGCGCTCGGTGTGCGCGAAGTGACCAACGGAGAATTCCACGCCTTTTTGCAAGCCACGGGGCATCGGCCAAAATATTCGTGTGCCGCATCGGGTGCCGACGATGAGCCCTTGAGATGTATCACGCCTCGAGATGCCGAGCGTTACCTGTCGTGGTTGTCCGAGCGCAGCGGCCAGCGTTACCGCTTGCCGAGCGAGAGCGAATGGGAGTACGCGCTGCGTGCCGGGACGACGACCGCCCGCTTCTGGAGCGGTCGAGATTCGCACGAGGGCGTGTCGATTTCTCGCGCCTGTGACTTTGCCAACGTCAAGGACGTTGCGGGCCGGGCAATCGATTCACCCGGCCCTTGGGCGCGCTGCAACGATGGTTTTGCAGGCCCGGCGCCGGTTGCGCAATTTGCCGCGAATCCGTGGGGATTCTTTGATCTCGCCGGCAACGTGCGCGAGCTGCTCGCCGACTGCTACACCGCAAGCTACAAGGGTCGTCCGGCCGACGAGCGTCCCTGGCTTTGGTCGGACTGCTCGCTGCGCGTGGTGCGCGGTGGCTCGTGGAAATCGCGGCCGTTCGACGTCCGCAGTGCCGCTCGCGATCGCATCGCCATGACGGCATCGGATACCGAGTGGGAAGACGTCGGGCTCCGCGTCGCGAGGGACTGAGCCCGCACCGAAAGCAGCGCGCTGCGGTCTTGGCGCAGTTGGCGCCACGGGCCGCAAACGCGCGCCGATTACTTCTTCGGCTTCTTCGCTTCCTCGATGACCTTTTCCGCGACGTTACGCGGTACGAGGTCATAGTGCGAGAACTCCATCGTGTACGACGCGCGGCCGCTCGACATCGCACGCAGCTGACCGATGTAACCGAACATTTCGGACAGCGGCACGGTCGCCACGACTGCGATGTTGGTACCACGCTCGAGCTGATCCTGGATCGAACCGCGACGACGATTGATGTCGCCGATGACGTCGCCGAGATAATCGCCCGGGGTAACCACCTCGACCTTCATCACCGGCTCGAGAAGAACCGGACCCGCCTTCGGCAGAGCTTCGCGGAAGCAGGCCTTGCCGGCGATTTCGAAGGTCAGCGCGTTCGAGTCGACATCGTGGTAGCTGCCGTCGAACAGCGTGGCACGGAAGTCCACGGTCGGGAACTTCGCGAGCACGCCCTCTTCGAGCTGCATCTTGAGGCCTTTTTCGACCGACGGCACGTATTCGCGCGGCACTGAGCCACCGACGGTGGCGTCGACGAACTCGAAGCCCTTGCCGCGCTCGAGCGGCTCGAACTTGATCCACACTTCGGCGAACTGACCGGCACCACCGGTTTGCTTCTTGTGGACGTACTGCTGTTCGATCGCCTTGGTGAAGGCTTCGCGGTAAGCGACTTGCGGCTCGCCCATGATGCCTTCGACGTTGAACTCGGTGCGCATGCGATCGAGCGTCACGTCGAGGTGCAACTCACCCATGCCGCGCAGAATCGTCTGGCCCGTTTCGCGATCGGTCTCGAGACGCAGCGAGGGATCGGCACGAACCATCTTGCCGAGAGCCGCGCTGAATTTCTCGAGTTCACCCTTGATCTTGGGCTGCACCGAGACGCTGATCACCGGCTCGGGGAAGCGCATGCGCTCGAGCACCACCGGGTTGTCGGTGTCGCAGAGGGTGTCGCCGGTGTCGGTTTCGGCGAGCGAGACGAGCGCGATGATGTCACCGGCGCGCGCCTCTTCGATGGCGTTCGCTTCCTTGGCGAACATCTCGACCATGCGGCCGATCTTCTCGCGCTTGCCGCGCGTGGTGTTCGTGACCGACATGCCCTTGGTGAGCACGCCCGAGTAAACGCGCACGAAGGTGAGCGCGCCGTAGGCGTCGTTGATGACTTTGAAGGCGAGGGCGGCGAAGGGCTCGTCGTCGGAGCAGACGCGTTCGCCGATCGGGTTACCGTCGGCATCGACGGTGTTGATGGCCGCGACGTCGGTCGGCGCCGGCAGGTAGTCGACGACGGCATCGAGAACTTGGGTCACGCCCTTGTTCTTGTACGAGGAGCCGCACAGCACCGGGTTGAACGCGCCGCTGACCGTACCCTTGCGCAGGCAAGCAATGAGCGTTTCGACGGAGGGATCCTTTTCGTCGAGGAGATAGGCTTCCATCGCCGCATCGTCCATCTCGAGACAGGTGTCGACGAGCTCCTTGCGGTAGTCGGCGATTTTCGAGAGCAACTGGCGGTCACTCGGCACCGTGATGCCGAGTTTGTCGACGATGTCCGGGGTGATGTCGAGTTCCGCCGGTTTGGCATCGCGATCGTCGGAGTCCCAAACCAGCGCCTTCATGTTGACGAGGTCGATCATGCCCTTGAAGTTGTCTTCGGAGCCGATCGGCAACTGCACCGGCAAAGGGCGCGCGCCGAGACGCTTCTTGATCATGTCGACGCAGCGGGTGAACGAGGCACCGCTGCGATCCATTTTGTTGACGTAGCAAATACGGGGGACGCCGTAATTGTCGGCGAGACGCCAGTTGGTCTCGGACTGCGGTTCCACGCCGGCCACGCCGTCGAACACGACGACCGCGCCGTCAAGCACGCGCAGCGAGCGATTCACTTCGATGGTGAAGTCGACGTGCCCCGGGGTGTCGATGACGTTGATCTTCTTCTTGCGCCAGAAGGTCGAGACTGCGGCGCTCTGAATGGTGATGCCGCGCTTCTGTTCCTGTTCGAGGTAGTCGGTGGTCGTCGAGGACTTGAGGTCCTTGGTGTCGTGCACGTCGACGATCGTGTGCTTGCGCCCCGTGTAATAAAGGATGCGCTCGGTGGTGGTGGTCTTGCCCGCATCAACGTGGGCGATGATGCCGATGTTGCGGATGTCGGCAAGAGGAGTAGTACGAGGCATGGCAGGTTCCGTCTGTCAGTAGGATCGATCAGGTTGAGATCGGCCCGCATCCCAGGCGCGATGACGCCACGATCCTTCAGACCGATATGCCGCGCATTGCGACGCGTCAACATTTCGACCAACTGCTCCGGAGCAAGCCGACCCTCGGTGCGATCGCGCGCCCAATGGCTCAGCATGAAGGTCGAGGAGCTCGCGTCGCAGATGCTGCCGACGTGGGCGCCCGCGTCCGAGAGCCCGTACAGCGCGCGCGGATGGGTGAGCATCTCGCGCACCACGGCGAGCGAGCCGTCGTTGTAATTGAAGATCGGAAAATGGATGAGGTTGCGACCTTGGTCCGCACAAAGAAAATCGTAGATCGCCTCGAGCGCGCTGCAGCCTCGTTGTCGCGCCAGCGCGTACAAGCTGCGTGACAGCGGGGGTTCGTAGTCGACGGTCGCTGTATTATCGGTGAGGAGCGGGAACATGCGCGCGGCGATCATCTCGATGCGTGCCAGCAGCACATCGACGAGCGGCGGAATCGAGCTGCCATCGCCGGCCAGACGGCCCGATTTTTCGGCGAGGATGCGTGCTTTGCGGAGCGGGTCGCGCAGCGCCGTAGCGCGCTCGGCGAGCGGCAGTTTTGCGACTTCCACGTAGCCCGGAAAACCCATCAGCGGATGGAAGGTGGTGTCGAGTCCGAGGATCAGCCCGATGCCACGCGGGCTCGCCTGCAGCGACAAAGGCAAGCCGCGGGCGACGGCAGCCTCGGTGCGG
>RGYP01000060.1 GCA_010031985.1 Gammaproteobacteria bacterium | reverse complement strand
CCGGGCTGCCGCGCAAACGAGAACGTGCACGGCAGACCGAGCTCGGATTCGAGGAAGTGGCGCACACCACGCGCGTAGGTCTCGCCAGCCACGATGGCGAAACTCGCAGTGCCGAAGAAATCCTGCGTGACGGATCGCCACAGGTCCCAGAGCGGCTTGATGGTGGTGTTCTTTTCGCGCTCGATGAAGGGCTCAGGATCGAGCCCGAGCAATTCACCGAGCGTACGTAAAAATTTGGTGGTGCTGTGCAGGCCGATCGGTGCCTGCAAGTAAGGACGCTCGAGTCCCTCGCACAGCATGCGCCCGAACTCGCGATACATGCAGACGTTGACGTCGGCATCGGCGAGCTTCGGGATGTCGGCAAGATGACTGCCGAGCGGGAAAATCATGTTGATCTCGGCACCGATCCCCTCGACGAGTCGCCGGATCTCGGCGAGATCGGAGGGCATGTTGAACGTGCCGTAGCAGGGACCGATGATATTGACGCGCGGCTTCTCGCCATCCTTGCGTGTACGCGCCGGCACTTTCTTCGGACCGAACTCCGTCCACAGCCACCACAAGGCACGATTTGCGCACTGCCACTGATCTTCGTCGATCGTGCGCGGCAAAAAGCGCTTGATGCTTGTGCCTTCGGGCGTCACGCCACCACCGATCATCTCGGCAATCGAGCCCGTGACCACCACTGCTGGCAGATGCGGATCGAGCACCTTGTGTGCACGCTTCATGGCGCCTTCGGTGCCGTGTTGACCCAATTCTTCTTCGGCGAGTCCGGTGACCACGACAGGCAACTCGTGCGGCGGCAAGGCATCGGTGTAATGCAGCACCGAGGTCACCGGCAGATTTTCGCAACCGACCGGACCGTCGATGATGACCTGCAGTCCCTTGATGGCGGTGAATACGTACACCGAACCCCAGTAGCCGCCGGCACGATCGTGGTCGAGCACGAGCATCAGACCATCTCCTCTGCCTTGCGGGCCTTGGCCTGTTTCTCGAGCTTGCGACGCCAGGCATCGCGGAACTCGGGGCGTGCACGTGGCGCATCCGCCCAGACGCCCGCAGCGTCTCCCGAGCCGGTCTCGCCAAAGAAATTCTTCATTTCGTCGAAGCGAGACTTGCCGGCGATCGCGGTGTTGATGAGTTGCGCCAACGCGCCCGCTCCCGCAGGACCCATCAAGGGCCGCGAAGAAATGAGGTTGGTGAAGTACAGCGCGGGCGTCGAGGCTTCCTTGGCCTTTTGCACGACCGGGGTGGTGCCGATCGCGAGATCGGGCTTGAACTCGGCGAATGCCGCGAGGTCCTGCTCGAGCGAGGCCCGGAACTGCACATGCACGCCGCGCGCCTCGAGCCACTCACGATCGGCATCCGAAAAACGCGTGCGCGGACAAGCCGTGCCCACGTAGCGCAGATCCGCGCCGCTTTCGATAAGCAGGCGACCGACCAAGAGTTCGGAGCCCTCGTAACCCGAGAGCGTGATTCGACCTTTGATCGGCGCCGCAGAGAGTGCGCCACGGATCGCTGGCAGCACGCGGTTCTTCGCCGCCTCGATGCGCTCGCGCGGCACGTTGCAAGCTTCACCGATGCTCTCGAGCCACGCGGCCGTGCCATCGTGCCCGACCGGCGCTGAACCGACGATGCGTCGCCCCGCCGCTTCGAATTCGCGATAGACGCTGGTGTAGAAAGGATGAATGGCCGCCACGGCCGCGCAGTCGAGCGCCGCATACAGCTCGCGCCACTCGCGGGTAGGCACCAACTGCCCCGCCGCAAGACCCATCGGCTCGAGCATCATGCCGATGCCCACGGGGTCGGCCGGAAAGACTTCACCGACGAGGCTGATCGTCGGCTTGCCGGAGCGCGCCGTGCGCGGCGCCTGTACCGGCCCTGCCTCGGCCTCGGTGCGCGCGTAGCGCAACATCGCGCCCGCAAGCACGTCCTTGGCTTCGGCGTGCGTCGGAATACCGAAGCCCGGCACGTCGATGCCGATGATCCGCACGCCATTGATTTCTTTGGGCAACAACTGCAGCGGTACACCCGATGCCGTCGGCACGCAAAGATTGGTGATGACGATCGCGTCGTAGTTCGCCGGATCGGCGATGCTGTAGACCGCGTCGCGGATATCCTCGAAAAGCTTGCCGGTGACCAACGTCTCTGAATTGAAGGGCACGTAGCCCACCGTCCGCCGCGCACCGTAGAAATGCGAGGTGAACGTGAGTCCGTACACGCAACACGCCGAGCCCGAGAGGATCGTTGCGGTGCGTCGCATGCGCAGACCGACGCGCAGGCTGCCGAATGCCGGACACATGCTTTGCGGTTGATCGTGCGGGCCCGCCGGGTAATCGCGCGCGTAGCGCTCGAGCGTCTCGCTCTTGCCCGCTGCCTTCGCTGCAGCCCGCATCGTCTCTTGACCACCATGGCAGGCCGCACCCTCGACGACGGCACCACCCGCAGCCACGGCCGGCGGCGAGTCGTAAACGACTTCCGCGCTACCTTCGAGTTCGGTGGTGAGGGCGTTCATGTCTTCAAACCGCGTCGTAGATGACCTCGAGCGAAGGCTTGCGCAGCTGCGAGGTGCCACACATGTCTTCGAAACTCGCGGGTTCAAGTTTGTAGTCGCGACCGACGGCCTCGCCCTTGAAGAGTCCGAGCAGCTCATCCTGAGAGAGCGGCTTCGGACGCTGCGGCGGCGCCTCGGCGACGTTGCGACCGAGTTCATCGAAGAGTCCCGCCCACTCCGAGCCGGGACGACCAATGATTTCGTAGTTGGCGCTCTTGCGACGGATGTCCTCGTGCGCCGGAATCGCCGCGAGCACGGGGATTCCTGCCGCCTTCCAGTCGTGAAAACCGAGTTTCTCGAGGGTCTCGAAGCCATGGATGATGCCGCGCCCGCCGCAACCGCGACCGACTTCGGGTCCGCCGAGCTCCATCGCGAATACGCCGTCGCGCTTGAAGCACACGTCACCGATCTCGACCTGCTCGCCCGCAAGCTTTTTGCGCGACGAGGTTTCGATGATGGTCGGACAGGCACGACCACCGAAGAGCAACGAGGTGGTGTCGCTCTTTGGATCGCAGCCGATCAGCAGCACCTTCTTGCCTTGCTGCGCCATCATGTAGCTCAGATTGGCGAGCGTGAAACTTTTGCCGATGCCGCCCTTGCCGTAGATCGCGATGATCTGCGTCTGCTTGGTGACAGGTGCCGCCTGAGGCACGACCGGCTCGAGCGCCGCTTCGGCGCGCAGGCTGCGCTTCAATTTTTCCACGGGGATCGAAACGGTATCGCCTGGCGGGGTCATGCAGCGTGCCTCCAATCGAGAATCATCTTGAGGCACTCGGCATCACCGAAAGCCTGACGGTAGGCCTGGTCGGCCGCGGTGGCTTCCTGCCGGTGAGTGATCAGACCATCGAGCGACAGTCGCTCCTTGGCCAACAAATCGATGACTGCCGCGAGATCACTGTCCTTCCACTCGGCAGCCACTCGGATCCGCGCCTCACGCATGAATGCGGGCGCGAAATCGAAGCTCATTTTCTGGGTGTAAAAGCCGGCGAGCACCAGCTCGCCGCCAGGCGCGAGACGCCCTATCAAAGAATCGAGAATGCCGGCATCGCCACTGACGTCGTACACCGCGCCGTAGTTGCGTCGCGCGTCGTCGTCCGGCGCACAGACGGCGTAACCGCAGGCGCCCTCACCGCGTAGGGCGTTGCGCTCCCATACCGTGGGTGGCGACGCTCCGAGCGCGATCGAGATACGGGCAAGCAGTCGGCCGAGAACGCCGTGTCCGACGATGAGCTCGGGCGGGCGCGCCTGCGGCGCCGCGAGCGCGTGATGGGCCGTGGCGGCAAGCGCCAGCAACACCGCCCGCTCGCCCAAAGATTCGGCGACCGGCGTCACCCGGGAGGCAGGCACCACGAGTTGCGAGGCCGCGCCCCCGAAGAGGCCACGGACTTCGCCGAAACAACGTGCGCCCGGCACGAACACTCGCTCGCCCACTCGACGCTGCTGCACGTTGCGCCCGACGGCGATTACGCGCCCCACGGATTCGTAGCCCGGAACGAGCGGATAGCCCATCCCCGGAAATGCCGGCATTTTCCCCGACCAGAGCAGACGCTCGGTACCCGTGCTGATACCGCTCCACTCGGTCGCGACGACGAGGTCGTCGTCCGCAGGGGACTGCAGGGCGAGTCGGTCAAGCGCCAAGCGCTCCGGCCCCTCAATCACCACGGCGAGAGTGTTCAATCCCTGATGCATGCAGGCTCCCCGGCCTGACTTCCCAACTGTCAGTCTACCCTTACGCTTCTAGGTGTCAACTTAAAACGACACTTTCTCGGCCGGATGTGCCGCGTCCTACCCCGCCCGCTCGCCCACCAGCACGCTCGTCTGCAGGGGGATGCGCGTCGGGCAGCGCCGGATACGGCAAAACCCGGCGTTTTCGAGCATTACGGTGAGTTCCTGGGCGCTGCGGGGGCGGCCACTGCCCATCGCCCAAAGGTATAGGCCGAAGTAGGCATCCCCCATCCGCTCAGCACCGCCGGTCCCTGCCATGGGCTCGGCGACCAAGATGCGGCCACCGGGCGGCAGCGCAGCCGCCGCGGCCCGCAACAGGCGCTCGACGAGGGGATCGTCGTGGTCGTGCAGCACCCGCACGAAGCTGACCAGATCGGCGCCGACCGGCAGCGTATCGCGCGAAAAATCTCCGCCAAAGATTTGCACCCGATCGAGCAGCTGGGCGGCCGCGAAGCGCTCGCGCGCGACCGCAGCGACGCCTGGCAGATCGAACAACATCAAGTGGATGTTTGCCGATCGCTGCGCCAGGGCGCGCAGGAAGCTGCCATCACCGCCGCCGACGTCGAGGATCGCGCGATGACCCCTCACATCGTAGGCGTCGAGGATTTCTTCGGCGACCAGACTCTGCGAGGCGGCCATCAGACGCGTGTAGTCGTGGGTCTTTTCCGCCGCCACCTCGCCCGGCGTCGAGGCGCTCGCGTAGGGCCAGTATTTGGCGAGCGCCGTGGCCCCTCGCGGCGCTCGCAGCATTGCGAGCGGATCGACGAGATCGCCGTAAAGCACAGCATGGTGTTCAATCATGGCGAGCACGCCCGGATTGCCGAGCAAGGCGGCACCGCGACGGCCGAGCGCCCAGCCGGCACGGTCCTCATCGAGGTTGGCGGGTTCGAGCAATTCGAGCGCTGCCGCGGCACGCAGCAGCGTCCGCGCGGCCGCGACGCTCATGGCCAAAGATTCGATCAGGATCGCTTCAGACACGCGCCCCGCACGCACACGCTCGAGCAAACCCAATCGCACGCAGCTCAAAGTAATCTGCGAATAGGTGAAGCCGGCGACGAGGTCGAAGAGTTCACGCGCTTCGCGCCTCGCCTGCGGTCGCGAGAGCCAAAAAGCCGCTGCCGCGCGCTGAAAGCGCGGGCTCATCAACAGGCGATTGCGCCACTCGCGCCAGCTATCGCGCCACACGGCGGAGGGTTCGCTCAGGCAGCGCGCTGCAACAGCGAGGCGGGCAATAGCCGTTGCGCTTCGAGATCGACGAGTTCGCGCAGGAACTCCGCGCCCGGGCAATCCGGAATCGAGGCCGCGGCTTCGGCGATCAGGCGCTCGAAGCGCTGCACCGCACCCTGCACGCCAAGCTCCGCAAGAGCCGTCGGCCTGCCGAGATCGGCGTCGCGACCCGCGGGCTTGCCGAGTTCTTCGTCCGTCCCCAAGGCATCGCGAACGTCGTCGGCAATCTGGTAGGCCTCACCGAGTCGCTCACCCAAGATGCGCCAGGGCGTTGGGTCAGCCCCCGCCGACAACGCACCGCCCACCGTCGCCGCGATGAACAGCGCACCGGTTTTTTGACGACGATACTCTTCGAGCGGAGTCGACTCTTCGCACTCCCAGGCCTGTCCGGCCACGAGTCCGCCCGGGGCGCCGACCGCACGCGCGAGCGCGAGCACCAGCGGCGGCAGACGATCCGGCGCGTTCGCAAACGCACGCGCGACGTTCTGAAAGGCGAGCACGATCAGCGCATCGCCCACCAGTAGCGCAATGCGTTCGTCGAAAGCACGATGCACGGACGGCCGGTTGCGACGCACTTCGGCATCGTCGAAACACGGCAGATCGTCGTGCACCAGCGAGGCGCAGTGCAGCAATTCGATCGAAGCGGCCGTGGCGATCGCGAGCGGCGACTGCGGCTCGCCGCAGCCGGCAGCGATCGCGAGGCACAACCGCGGACGCACGCGCGCACCGCCGGGAAATACGGCGTAACGAATCGCCGCCGCGAGCCGCGGCGGGCAGCCGAGCGCGTCGCACGAGGCGACGGCGGTTTCGAGCGCAGCTTCGATTCCCGATGCAGTTTCCATGGTGCGCCTCCGCGGCTACGGGAACAGGCACCGAGGTGACTGGAAAACGTCAACTTCGGTTGTCAGACTAGACTGTAATGCAATATAGACACCCCTCCGTGGTGAGTCAAACTGGCCCGGATTTCTCGGCCCCCGTGCCGCGCGACGGCTACGCCTGGTGGTATGTCGATGCGCTGAGCGACTGCGGTCGCCATGGGCTCACCCTGATCGCCATGCTCGGTTGCGTGTTTTCGCCGTGGTACGCGGCGGCGCGGCGGCGCGGCGCGGGCGACCCGCTCGCCCACCCCGCCCTCAACCTCGCACTCTACGGGGAGGGTGGACGGCGTTGGGCGCTGACCGAACGCGGCGCACGGGACATCGAGCGCAGCGACCGACGTCTCGCCATGGGTCCTAGCGAGTTGCGCTGGGATGGAACGCGTCTGGTCGTCGAGATCAATGAAATCACCTCGCCGTGGCCGAGCCGGCTCCGCGGTCGAGTGACGGTGCATCCCTCGATGCTGCTGTCACGGGCTTATGCGATCGATGCCACGGGCCGCCATCTGTGGACACCGATCTCGCCTTACGGTCGCGTCGAGGTCGAATTCACGCAACCCGCGCTGCGCTGGCAAGGGACGGCCTACCTCGATGCCAACGAGGGATCAGCGCCACTCGAGTCGGATTTCGATTCCTGGAACTGGTCCCGCGCCTCGGCAATCGACGGCAGCCGGATTTTTTACGATACGCGATGGCGCACCGACGGCGCCTCGCCGACGAATGCCACCACGACGCCAGAGGTCGCGGAGTCTGCGATTGGACGCTCGATTTCTTTGGCGATCGACGCCCAGGGCGGTACCGAAGAATTGCCACCACCGCCACGCCAGAGCCTGGCTGCGACACGCTGGGGTATTGCCCGTGAAACGCGCTGCGATGCGGGCGCTCGGGCCACGGTGCTCGAAACGCTGGAAAGCGGCCCGTTCTATGCGCGCTCGCTGGTCCGAACAAGGGCCGAGGGGCGCGAGTGGACCGCGTTTCACGAAAGCGTTTCGCTACGCCGTTTTGCAGCTCGATGGGTGCAGGCGCTGCTGCCGGTACGCTTGCCGCGGCGCCCGTTGCGTTGACGCCTGCTCGCCGCTGACGCTCGCGCGCTTAGGCGCGCTCCAATCGTTCGAAGACGCCGAGCACCCGCGAGAGCTCGCGCGTGAACAAGGTCTCTCCGGCGAGCGGATCGCCACTGACGCCGCGCGCGCGATCGTGGCGCGTGATCGCATCGAGCAGGTAATGCGCTTCGGGCAACACGGGATGGGCCGCGTTGCCGGTGCGCCGCGTGGCCGCGATCAAGGCCTCCGCCAACAAAAACAGTTTGCGCCGTGCCGACACCACGGCGCGACTCGATACCGAATCGCCGCCCCGTCGACTGACCTCATCGCCAATCGCCGCGTACATCAGTCGTGCGGCGTGAATCGCCGGTCGGCATTCGACGGGCAGTTCGTCGACACCCGCTGCCGCACGCTGGTAGAGCATGCGTGCCTCGGCCAACAGGCGATCGATGACCGCGCCGAGTTGCGGAGAAAAATGCGGCGCACGCAACCAGGCAACCGGGTCGAGACCGGCTTCGCGCATCCAATCACGCGGCAGATACAACCGACCCATGCGCGCATCCTCGCCCACATCGCGCGCAATGTTCGAGAGCTGCATCGCCACGCCGAGATCGGCTGCGCGCGCGAGTGCAGCGGTCGAACGCACGCCCATGAGCAGGGACATCATCACCCCCACCGTTCCGGCTACACGCACCCCATAGGCTCGAACACTCGAGAGGTCGTGGTAGTCGCGGGCCGTGGCATCCCAGGCGAAACCCTCGAGCAAGGCCGCAGGCAGAGTCTGCGGAATCTCGAACTGCGCAACGACCGCAGCGAGTGCGCGGTCGGCCGGGTTGTCGAGCGGATCGCCGCGATACGCACGATCGAGTCGACGCTGCAATTCTTCGAGCGCTCGCTGTGGTTCACTCGAACGATCGATGGCGTCGTCGGCTTCGCGACAGAACGCGTACAAGGCGAGCGCGGAGCCCCGGATCCGGCGCGGCAACAGCAACGAGGCAGCGTGAAACGTTTTCGAGCCCACGCGGATCGAAGCACGACAGGCAGCAAGATCGGCGGGCGCCGCGACCAAGTCACGACCGGTCACGCGCACCTGCGCAATCTCGGCTGCGCCCGCCGTCGGCAGGCTTGTCACGCTGTAGCTGCTGGCCATGCTGGAGAAACCCCGTTCTTTTTTTACTCTACGACTTCGGCGCTCGCGCCCGCAACTCGGGATTGCTCCGCCGCGCTCCAGGCAAAGTCGAGCATGGCCACTTCGCCAAAAGTCATACGCTTGCGCGACGCGAGCGCAATGATGTTCCACGCGGTGTAAGGCATGCCGATGAAGGGCCAGGGATCTGCGGCATCCCAAGTGACCTCTCGGGCCTGCAAAAGACCTGTCTCTTATACACATCT
>RGYP01000059.1 GCA_010031985.1 Gammaproteobacteria bacterium | reverse complement strand
TCGCGGCGCAACTCGCCGCCGAAGGCGCAAGGCTCGCCTTGCTCGGACGCAACCGGGACGCACTCGCCAAGCTCGCTGGCGAACTTGCAGCGGCAACCACTCATGCGGCCATCGAATGCGATCTGTCCGAGGCGAACTCCACCGATCGTGCCATCGAGCACGCTGCGCAAACGCTCGGCGGCATCGACGTCTTCATCAGTGCAGCAGGCGCTGCACAAGGCGGGGTATTCTGGGAAATCGACGATGCCGCCTGGCGCAGCAATCTCGAGATCAAACTATTCGGCACCATTCGTGCGTTGCGGGCAGTCACCCCGCGCATGGCCCTGCAGCGCAGCGGTCGTATCGTTTTGGTGGTCGGCAATTCCGCGCGTCAGCCTGAACCCCGCATGCTGCCGGGCGCCGCAGCCAATGCCGCACTGCTGGCGATCGTACGCGGGCTTGCCGAAGAACTCGGCCCCCACGGCGTCGCCATCAATGCCGTGAACCCTGGGCCGGTGCGCTCATCGCGCTGGGACACGCTGATGCAGGCCGCCGCCGCCCGCGAGGGCTGCAGCGTCGCCGAAGCGGAAACGCGATTTTTGCAGAAGACCGCCTTGCGACGACTCGCGACGGCCGCAGAAATCGCCACCCACGTGGCTTTTCTCGCCTCGCCGGCCGCAGCGCATCTCACCGGTACCTCGCTCACCATCGACGGCGGCAGCACCAAATCACCATGACCGACCAACTCGGCTATCGGGCACGCATCGCGATCGTCGTACCCTCGACGAACACCACCTGCCAACCCGAGTCGGAAATGCTGCGACCCCCGGGGGTCACCAACCACATCGCGCGCATCAGCATCAAGGAACGACCGCTCACCACCGAGCAGGCGTTCATGGAACACGTGCAGGCGATGCGTGACGGCATGCGCAGTGCGATCGATCAGGTGATGACCTGTCAGCCGACGCACGTGATCATGGGTGTGGCGCTCGAAGCATTCTGGGGCGGAGTCGCCGCCGCGGACGAATTGCAGCAGGCGCTTGCGGCGCGCGCCGGCGTCGGCATTTCGATGGGCTCGACGGCGACCGTCGCCGCCTTGCGCCGCCTCGAGGCCAAGTCGATCGCCGTGCTCACGCCGCACCAACCCCGGGGCGACGAGCAGGTTCGGCAATACTTTGAGCAAGCGGGGTTCCGAATCCCGCGCTTGATCGGCCTGAAATGCCCCTCGCCCATCCAGATTGCGCATACCACGCGACAGCAAGTGATCGAGGCGCTGCGCAAACTCGATGGCGACGACGTTGAGGCGATCGTGCAGGTC
This sequence comes from Gammaproteobacteria bacterium, assembly GCA_010031985.1. Classification (GTDB taxonomy): domain Bacteria; phylum Pseudomonadota; class Gammaproteobacteria; order Steroidobacterales; family Steroidobacteraceae; genus UBA964. Next base: position 7,655 of record RGYP01000059.1, on the reverse strand, counting down.
GGAACGAATCTCGCGGCAATCAAGACCTGTGCCGAAGCCGAACGCTGGCTAGGCAAGCCCGTGCTGGCGATCAATGCCGTGACCTACTGGGATGCGTTGCGTCGTGGCGGCATCGCAGACCGGATCGCAGGCTGCGGTAGCACGCTGGAAAATTTTTGATGGTCGAGACCGATGCGGCGCGCGTGCTGGTGGCAGGCGGTGGCCCGGCCGGCATGGCGACCGCACTTTTTTTGATCGAGAACGGTGTACCCGTGCTGCTGCTCGAGCGCGGCGAAGGGCCGCATGCCGACCCGCGTGCAGCGACTTATCATCCACCCACGCTCGAGATGCTCGAGCGCTCTGGGGTCACGGCCGAACTGCACGAACGCGGCATCGTCGCCCGCAGTTGGCAGTATCGTGATCGACGCGCAGGGCTGGTGGCCGAATTCGATCTGCAGATTCTCGAGGGCGATACCCGCTATCCGTATCGACTGCAGTGCGAGCAGCACAAGCTGGTCGCGATGATGGAACGCAGAGTAGCCGCCTCGCCGCTCGCGACGATCCTGCACGGCGTCGAAGTCGTCGCAGTCACCCAGCATGCCGCTGGGGTCGAGGTAGCGGTGATGCATGCCGACGGCCGCAGCGGCCGATTCGGCGGACGCTGGTTGGTCGGGGCCGACGGTGGGCGAAGCGTCGTCCGCAAGAGTCAGGATATCGACTTTCGCGGCTTCACCTGGCCGGAGCGCTTTCTCGTCATCACCACGACCTTCGACTTCGAGCCGCTGGGCTTTGCCTATAGCAGTTACACCATGGATCCTGAGGAGTGGACGGCGACCTTCAAAGTGCCCGGCGATGGCAGCGGGATCTGGCGCTGCGTTTTCCCGACGCGCCCCGAAGAAAACGACGACGAGCTGCTCGATTTCGAGCGCGCGAAAGCACGGCTCGCGGCCTTCGTACCCGAGAGCCGAGAGGGTCGGGTGATCCACACCAACCTCTACGCGGTGCACCAGCGAGTCGCCGCGACTTATCGTCGCGGCCGCGTCCTGCTCGCCGGTGACGCGGCACACGTCAACAATCCGCTCGGCGGTATGGGTCTGAATTTCGGCATCCACGATGCACACAGCCTCGCCGAATGTCTGGGCCGCATCTGGCGGGGAGAGAGCGACGCTCTGCTCGATCGCTACGATCGCCAGCGACGCGACGTCGCCGAGCGCTATTTGCAGGCCCAGACGATCAGCAACAAGAAAACACTCGAGGAAAGGGATCCGCAACGACGGACGCAGCAACAGGCGGAAATGCGCGCCATGGCCGCCGATACCGCCGCGGCGCGTCGCTATCTGCTGCGCACCTCGATGATCGAGGGCCTGCGCGCCGCGGCCATGATCGCATGACGGGATTGGGGCGGGCCGAGTCCGCGCTACAATCGGCCACTGGGGGTTCGAGCAAGTGAGCTGGAAAAAAAGAATTTCGATTGCGGTGGTGGCGTTCCTGTTGGTCGTCGTCGCGTTCTCGCTCGAGTTCATGTCGTTCGGCGGCGCGTTCCGCGAACTCACGCCGCGAACACCCGGCGTCTGTAGCACCCTGCCGCTGACGGCGAGCGCCGAAGACATCCAGATCGATCGTAATCGCAGCATTGCCTATCTCTCATCGCTCGATCGACGCGCCTTGGTCAAAGGCGAAGACGTCGAGGGCACCATCCTGCAACTCGATCTCACCGCCGATCCGCTGCGTGCCATGCCCGCGCTGGTCGCCGCGCCGCAGGCTTTTCGTCCGCACGGTATGTCGCTCTATCGCATGGGTGACGGCAAACAGCGTCTGTTCGTGATCAGTCATCCCGAAAATGCGCCGCATGCCGTCGAAATCTTCGAGCAACAGACCGACGGCCGGTTCTTGCACCTCGGTACGGTACGCGATCCGCTGCTGCTCTCACCCAATGCCATCGTTGCCGTGGGTCCGACCCAGTTCTACGTGGCCAACGACAAAGGCGCGACCAACGTATTCGAACGGATGCGGGAGTTCGTGTTTCGCAGTGGCCTCTCGACCGTCGTGTATTACGACGGTGCAACCATGCGAGTGGCTGCCGAGGGTCTCAAGAGCGCCGTCGGCATGGGTCTGTCGCCCGACGGTCTCAAAATTCACGTTGCGGAAACTCTGGGCAAGCGACTATCGAGCTTTGCCCGTGATCCGGTCAGCGGTGAACTGCGCTTCGTCGACTACGTAGCGCTCGAAGGCTCGCCCGACAACATCAACGTCGATGGCGATGGCACGCTCTGGATCGCCGTGCATGCCAAGTTGCTCGATCTCGTCCGCCACTTTGGCGATGCCGGGCATGTATCACCCACCACGATCCTGCGGCATTCAGCGGGCGTCACGCAGACCGTGCTGGTCGACGACGGCAAAGGCATTTCCGCCGGAAGCGTCGGTGCGGTATTCGATGGCAGGCTTTACGTGGGTTCGATCACCGAGCCAAAGATCAGAGTGTGTCGTTTGCGTTAAAGAACTCAGGGGTGGCATATGGCCATGAACCGTCGTGAATTCGTCGTGTCTTCCGCGGTGTCGGCAGCGGTTGCAGGACTTTCGAGCACCGCTTACAGCGCGGGGTCCGGCGATCCGGACGTCATCGTAATCGGTGCCGGACTCTCGGGCCTCGAGACGGCGCTCACGCTCGAAGAGAACGGCCTCAAAGTATTGGTGCTCGAAGGCCGCAATCGAGTCGGCGGTCGGGTATTCACGCTGTTCGACGTACCGGGGCACCCCGAAGTCGGCGGCAACACCATCGCCAATGCTTACGGTCGCTGCATTGCCGCGGCGGCGCGCAACAAGGTCGAAATCGTCAATCTCGCGCCACGACTTTTTGCCAACCGCGCAGGCCAGGAACTCTTCATCGGTGGTGAGCGCATCTCGCTCAAAGATTGGGTAAACCATCCGCGCAACCCCTTTGCGGGCGAGCAACGAAAGCTCGCGCCCTGGGCATGGGCCGACGATCTGTTCAAAAAACACATGCCGTTCCGCGATCTCGAAAACTGGCATGACGCCGCCCATGCCCAGTACGACATTTCGGTACACGAATTTTTGACGTCGCACGGCGCGACCGATGCGATGATCAAACTCGGTTTCGATACCAACATCGCCTATGGCACCACCTCGCACGACGTCTCGCTGCTGCAACAGGCCTTCGCCGATCATTGGCAGACGGTGAATCGCGGCGCGATCGCGGCTTTCTCGCGCACGGGCGCCTCGAACCAGACGCCAGCGGCGACACCGCCGCAGGGCGCGCCCGGGCCTGGCGTAGCGGCCCCCGCTGCGCCGCCGGGGCTGCTCGTCGGTGCTTTCAAAGGCGGCAACCAAAACCTGCCGATCGCGATGGCCAAGCGACTCAAGGGCGATCTGCTGCTCAACAGCCGAGTGAGTGCGATCGAGGTCGATGCCGGCAGCGCCAAAGTCACCTGCAGTAATGGCAAGGTCTATCGCGCCAAGGCCGTCGTCTGCTCGATGCCGTTCTCGACGCTACGACACGTGGCCATCGACCCGCTGCCGGAACCGGTACAGCACAAGGCCATTCAAACTTTGGGCTACATCCCGATCACGCAGTTTCATCTCGTCGCGAAAAAACCTTTCTGGCTCGACGACGGCATGTCGCCCTCGATGTGGACCGACGGTCCCCTCGGTCTCGTACTGGCACAAAAATTCGGCAAGACCGACGACGAAGTCACGAGCCTCACGGTCTGGGCGCGCGGGCTCAACGCACTCTACGTCGATCGACTCGGCATGGAAGACGCAAAGCGGCTGATCGTCGCGGAATTCGAACGTCTGCGGCCCGCATCGAAAGGATTACTGACCGTGGCCGGCGCCCACTCCTGGGCGGCAGATCCGTTCGCGGCCGGCGACTGGGCGATTTTTCAGCCTGGGCAGGTCCGCGAGTTGCGGGCAGCCATCGCCAAACCGCACCAGCGACTCTTCTTCTGCGGCGAGCACACGTCGGTGGGCAGTCGCGGCATGGAAGGCGCATTCGAGTCGGCGGAGCGGGTGTCGCTCGAGGTCCTCGGCGCGGTCTGAGTCTCTCGGCGGGCGAACTCAAAGATTTCCGCCGGCGCCGCGCCACTGCGGCTTCGGATAAGGGTCTTCAAAAGCCGGCTTCGGCTTCACCGTCGATCGTGCGCGCCAAAGAATCAACCACCAGAAGCCCAAGAATGACATTGTCATCCAGCAAAACTCGTGCATTCCCCATTGCTCGACGCCGCGGCGTGCGACCTGCTCGAAGAGGATGAAGGCCACGGTGTAAATCGCGGCGCCCGCGAAGGCGCCGAGCTTCCAGGCAAACGAGCGCTTGCGCCCGCGCATGCCGATCGCCCACCAGGCGATGAAAAAAAACACGGCGTAAAGATTGATCAGGATCAGCCAGGTGGGCTTCGGCGCATAGAGCCAGTAGTGATTGACCCAGAAGGCGCCCGCACCAAAAAAACTGATGAGGACGTAGCGCCACTCATCGAGCGGCTCTTTCAGCAGGCTCTGCCAGAACCAGACCAGAAAAACGTAGACGGTCCAGGTTCCGAAGATGAGTTCGTAGAACTGGACTTTGCCCTGCCAGGCGTCTTCCAGTGGTGGCATCCACATGATTCAGTCCCCCGCGCAGCACGCGCGAGCTCGACCATAAACGCTGCCACCCGCCGGCCGCCGCAACTTCCTTCTGCCTTGGCCGACTGACGGAACGGGGAAAGACGGGTATCCTCGCTGCGAACGGGGGATTCAAATGCTGAACGCAAGCATCACCGGCTGGGGCAAGTGTCTGCCACCTGCGATCCTGTCGAATGCCGACATTGCCACCTTCATCGAAACGACGGACGAGTGGGTCACTACCCGTACCGGAATCCGCGAGCGACGCATCTCGCACGTGTCGCTGGGTGAAATGGCGCACGTCGCCTCGGTGCGGGCGCTCGCCTGCGCAGGACTCGCGGCCAAAGATCTCGACCTGATCGTCTTCGGCACCACCACTCACGACGATCAATGTCCGAACATGGCGTCCGGACTACAGAAGATGCTCGGCGCCGAAGGCTGCGGTGCCATGGACGTCAACACCGCCTGCACCAGTTTTCTCTACGGACTCTCGACGGCCGCAGCGATGATCAAGACGGGCGTCGTTCGCAACGCACTCGTGGTGGGAGGCGAACTGATCTCACCGTACATGGACTGGAACGATCGCAACGTCGCCGTGCTGTTCGGTGATGGTGCTGCCGCAGTGCTCCTGCAGGCCACCGATCGCGACGAAGGCTTGATGCTCGAGAAACTCGGTTGCTATGGCGAAGCACGCGAGATTCTGCGCATTCATGGAATGGGCGGCTCATACGTGCATCAAGGGCGAATGCTCGGCGCCACCGAATGGCAGTTCGAGGGCCAGGAGATTTTCAAGAAAGCGGTGATGGGCATGGGGCTCGCGAGCGAAGACGTGCTGAAGCGCGCCGGACTCTCGCCTGCGGCGATCGATCTCGTGGTACCGCATCAGGCCAACCTGCGCATCATCGAAGCGGTCGCCAAAAAAGCCGGCGTCTCGATGGATCGCGTCTACGTCAGCGTCGGTCGTTACGGCAACATGTCGGCAGCTACCGTCCCGGTCGCACTCTGCGAAGCGCTCGAAGATCGACGCATCAAACCCGGTGCGACACTCTTGATGCCGGCGTTCGGTGGTGGCCTCACTTTTTGCGCACATCTCGTGCGCTGGGGTGAGCGCACAACTCCGATTGCCACGGCGAACATCGATCTGCCACCGCCCGAGCGCACGGCGCTCGAAATGGTGGAACGCTATCGTCGCTCCAAAGGAGCCGGACTCGCATGACCCCCACCGACCCGCGTCGACGCATGCTCCCCATCGTGGCGATGGCCTTGTTCATCGATTCCATGGGCATCGGCATCATCATTCCGGTGGCGCCGCAACTCGTCATGAATCTCTCCGGACTCACGCTCGCTGACGCGGCACCGATCGCCGGCTGGCTGACGCTGGCCTATGCCTCGATGCAGTTCGTCTTTTCGCCCATCCTCGGCAACTTGAGTGATCGGCACGGGCGCAAACCCATCCTGCTAGCCTCCCTGGCCGCACTCGCCGTCGACTACGTCCTGATGGGTTTCGCGCCGACGCTGACCTGGCTGTTCATCGGTCGCATCATCGCCGGGATCGCCGGCGCCACTTTTGCCACGGCCAATGCCGTGGTGGCGGACATCATTCCGCCCGATCAGCGGGCCAAATATTTCGGTCTGAACGGTGCGGCCTGGGGTATGGGCTTCATCGTCGGGCCGGTAGTCGGTGGTCTGCTCGGGCAGTACGGTCCACGCGTGCCTTTCTTTGCCGCGGCAGCGTTCACCGCGCTCAATTTCCTGATTGCCCTTGCCGTACTCAAAGAAACCCTGCCAGAGGACAACCGTCGTGCGTTTTCTGCCCGACGCGCGAACGTGCTCGGCGCCCTGCGCTCGATGCGCGCGATTCCGGGCGCCCTCTTGTTGCTGGTGGTGCTGTTCATGTACCAGATCGGTCACGACACCCTGCCATCCACGTGGGCCTGGATGACCATGGCGAAATTCGGTTGGGGTGAACGCGAGGTCGGCTTGTCACTCGCCGTGCTCGGACTCGGTACCGCGGCGGTCCAAGGCGGTCTCGTCGGTCTGTTCACGAAACGCCTCGGTGAGCAACGCGCCGCGCTGATCGGTCTGGTCGGCGGGTCCGTCGGCTTTCTGGGCTATGCGTTCGCGTCGCAACCGTGGATGCTGTTCGCGAGCGTGCCCCTCGCCTGCCTGATCGGTCTCACGATGCCGTCGATCCGCGCGATCCTCTCGCGTCAGGTGCCCGCCAATGCACAAGGCGAGCTGCAGGGCGCCATCGCCGGGATCGTGAGCTTCACGGCGATCGTCACGCCCTTCACGATGACTCACCTCTTCAGCGTCGCCACCGAAACTGCGCACTTCCCCGGTGCGCCATTCCTCGCAGCAGCCGTATCGCTGTCGTTCGGTGCGCTGGTGTTCGGGCGCAGCCGCTTCAGCGCGCGCTCATCGACGTAAGCACGTAGCGCAAACCGCGCGTCGGCAGTTCGGAGCGGATCACGATTCGATCGGCGCCGTACACCCAAAGATCGTTCATGCCGGCGAGCCGATAGCGCTGCGTGGCGAAGCGTCCGGCAGGAACCTCGATGGTTTCTTCGCCCAAGTATTCGACCTCGAGTGGCACGAGAGTTCCCAGCACGGGCTTGGCACTGTCTGCGCTGGCCTCGACGCTGTAGAGCTGAAGTTGTCGGGTGTTTTTCGACGTGGCGCGATTCGAGGCCTCGAGCGCTGCGGTATGCCAGCCATCGGCAGAGACCGGATGCGTACCGATCGAGAAGTGCTCCGGGATCGCAACCTCTTGTTGTTGCCGGCCGCTGTCCGGGCCGTTCGACTCTGCGAGCATGCGCTCGCCCTCGACCACGAAATGACCGCTACCCTTGTAGCGACCACCGCTCCAATAATTGACGTATGCCTCGAGCGGTCGGAAGTCGGCTGCCGACCGCAGCACCACGGTAAACCACGAGTTGCGCCAGGTGAGATCGCTCGAGATGGACAGCGTCCGCGAGCCATCGCTGTTCACGACCAGTTGAAAATATTCGCTGCCACGCCGTTCGCCGCCTGCGACACCTTCGCTGCGGTACTCCCCTTGC
>RGYP01000058.1 GCA_010031985.1 Gammaproteobacteria bacterium | reverse complement strand
CCCGCAGCGAAGCCCATCAAGGCAACGCAAGTCACGAGCATCGCCGCCGAGGGCGCATCGTCTCGGGCTTTTTGATCGATCGTTATTGGTCACCGGGCGTCGCCGCTGCGGCGTTTTCCTTGCCCGTGCTTGGCGCGCTATTGCTCATGGGCGATGCGCCCTCGGCGGCGATGCTCGTGACTTGCGTTGCCTTGATGGGCTTCGCTGCGGGTGCCGAGTACGACGTGCTGGCGTTCATGATCTCCCGTTTCTTTGGTCTTGCTCATTACGGCAAGATCTACTCGGTGATCATCGTCGCGATCAGTCTTGCGACCTCGGGTGGGGCGGTACTGTTCGGGCGCATCCGCGACCTCTCCGGCGACTTTGCGCCGGCCTGGCCGCTCGTGGTGGCACTGTGCGCAGTCAGTGTGGTGTTGCTGCTCACGCTCGGCCGCGATCGCAGCGCAGGGTACGACGCGTAGCCTCGGCGGCGGCACGAACCTCAGGGTCGTCGTTGACCAACAAGCGCAACAAAAGAAATCCGCGCTCTGTGGGCGAGATCACCTCACCCGGCGATGCGGTGTCGGCCTGCCGCGGCCCGACGAGTGTCAGGTCGATATCTTGGCCCGCCGTCTTGCGATCGTTGACCACGAAAAAATTGTCGGTGCTAGAGGCGTAGAGCGCGATCGACCAGTAGCGTGGATAACCGGACGCCATGCGGATGCGCAGTGGTCCTTCGCGCAGATCGAAAGCGCAGGTCGCGTACAGCAGGTCGGGGCTCGGCATCACGATGCGGCGTTGCGTGTGGTCGGTGGGCGGCGGCAGGTAGACGCCGCTCGAAGCCCGCGATCCCGATTGCGCCTGCGCATCGCCGCCGCCTAGCGTGATGATGCGATCCATGATGAGTCGGGGTAGTGCCCAAACGGTCAGTGCATGCACTGCGATGCCGAGCACCACGGCGATGACGACATGGATGTGTAGGCGCTTCATGGGCATTCGCCTGCCAAGGTGATCGAGGGGGCGGCGAGCGAGCCAGGGGCTTGCTGCACGGCAGGCGCTGGGTTGTAGAGCCGTAGCGTGAGACGCATGCCGCCCGTACCCGCGGTCGGTATCCAGGTCCGATTGCCCACTTCGCTTGCTGGCAGCGGTCCGATCATCAAAGAAAAGCGGCCGGTGGCATCGAGTTGTGCCGATTCAGTACCCACGCTGTAGCGGCGCTCGGCGTTCGGAAAGAGAAAATTGTCCGCGCCGTAGGCAGTGATGCTCCACCAGCGGGCGGTAGGCGGAGAGCCCTCGATCTTGTAGCGGCACTCGGCGCGCAGGGCCTTGCCGCGATCGTCGTGCTGCGTGGTGTAGTAGAGCGTCTCGCTGCGATCGAGCGCCAGCACGGCACCGAGCGCGACACGAGCGCGCGTGTACGCATCGGCATTTTGACTACCGGCGAGCAGGTTGACGCGCCACGCGCCCGCATCGACCCCGGCGATGCCGACGCGAGTCAACCACAGCCAGGCACTTGCCACGCCCAAAAAAATACTGGCGATGTAGAGGCTCGCGACGATCAGGCGAGGCCGACGCACGGCGGCTCAGGCGCGCGCGGCGGCCAGCGTCGCGCGGATGGTGGCGGCACAGAGCGCAGGCTGCGTGAGCGGCAGCATGTGTCCACCGCTCACGAGCGTCAGCCGACAGGTGGGAACGCGCTGCGCGAACGCCTCGCCTTGACGGCGGTAATCGAGGATCCGATCTTCGCGTCCATAAAGCAGATCGATCGGAAACCCCTCGTGACGATTGAGTTCCTCATAGCGCGCTTCGATATCCGGCATGACTTCGGCGACTTCACCGAGATCGCCCGATGCGCCGATGTACTGCGAAGGCCGCAAGGTCAGAAGTCCGCCGCCCCGCGTGGCGTATCCGGAGGGTACGATTTCCGGACCAAAGATATAGGGCATGATTTTTCGACGGTTCAAGATATACATCGGCGTCGCGAGCAGATGCGCGATCAGCACCCGCGCAGCGCGGCCTTTGATCGCGATGCCCCGGAACACCGGCGACAGACGATCCGAGAGGTGGGTGAGCGGGGCGATCAGCGTCAACCCCGCGACGCGGGTCGGATGCCGAATCGCGAGGGTCAGCGAGAGTGCGCCGCCGAGTGAGTGACCGACGAAAAGCGCACGACGGATTTCGAGTTGATCGAGCAGGGCGACGATGGCATCGGCTTGCTCGGTGAGTTTCGTCGCCTTGCCGTAATCGCGACTGGAATATCCCGAACCCGGTCGATCGACGGCGATGACTCGGGCGTCTTTGGCCAGATCATCGACCAGCGCAAAGTTGAAGTGATGCAGATGACCGCCGAGCCCGTGCAGCATGACGATGGGCGGTTCGCCCTGACGAGACTCACCGCGCTCGAGGTAGTGCAGTCGCGCATTCGTGACGTCGGCGAACTTGCCAGCCGCCGGAATTTTCTCCTCGACGCCGACCGCCACGCGAAGCGTGAACAACCAGAGTCCGCCCAAAGTCGCGAGCAGCACAATTAGCGCGATGTAGGTGACGCTCATCGGAATTCCGTTCAAGAGGTGAGGTTACGCATCAACGACCAGTAACCGGTGGGCAGCACGCGCTCGAGCAGGTAGCCGAGCCAGGCGTCGTAGCCGACGATGATGCGCGGACTGCGCTTCTCGACGCCCCGCAGGATGATCTGTGCGGCACGTTCGGGCGGCATGCGCAGCAGACGCCGTGAGCGCTCGAGCTGTTTTTCGATGGCGCCGGCTGGCAGTGTCGGTGAGAAGCGGGCGCTGCGGGCGATCGCCGTCGCAACACCGCCCGGGCATACCGCGCTCACACCGACGGTACTGCGCTCGAGCTCGTGACGCAGGGCATCGCTGAAGGCGCGGACTGCAAACTTGCTCGCCGCGTAATGGGTTTGCCCGGCAGGAGCAATCAACGAAAAGAGGCTCGCGGTATTGACGACGTGCGCGTCAGGGCGCTGCAGCAGTCCCGGCAGAAACGCGCGCGTCATGCGCACCACACCGTGAAAGTTGATCTCGAACAGCCAGTCGTAGTCGGCCTCGGGGGTATCGAGAAAATGCCCACCGACGGCGACACCCGCGTTGTTGAAGAGCAGGTCCACGGCCGGATGAGCGGCGAGGACTCGCGCCGGAAAGCTTGCAACCTGCTCGCGCGAGGCGACGTCGAGTACGTGGGTCGACACGCGGATCGGAAACTGTGCGAGTTCCGCGGCGACGGCGGTGAGCGTCTCTTCACGGATATCGGCGATGGCGAGGTGGCAACCGCGTGCCGCCAACTCGAGTGCGAGCGCGCGACCGATGCCACTGCCAGCGCCGGTCAGTACGGCCACCTTGTCGCGAAAATCGAGTCTGCGGCTTTTCATGGGCGAGTCTCTCTCGATCTCAAGCAGCGTCGCGTTTTCTGGCGCGACCAAATTTGAGCGCGGGATCGGTCAGGCGGCTGAAACGCGTCACGCCGAGATCGCGCAAGTAGGTTTGATGCACGCGCCACGGAAAGCGATCGCCTTGTTTGGGCAGCCGATCGAGCGCGCGCAGCACGTAGCCCGAGTTGAAGTCGATGAAGGGCATTTCGCCGACACTCGAGTCGCGAACCGGCACCGCATAGTCGAGTCCGTGACGATCGAGGTGACGCAACAAGCGACAGACGTAGGCGGCGATCAGATCGGCGCGCAGCGTCCACGAGGCGTTGGTGTACCCGAAGGTCAACACCAGATTCGGGATGCTGCTCAGCATCGCACCGCGATAAACCATGGTGTCGGTGAAGTCGGCCGCTTTGCCGTCGAGCGAGACCTGCACGTCGCCGAGTGGCTGCACCTTGAGCCCAGTGGCGGTGACCACGACGTCGGCGGGCAATACCGTACCCGACGTCAGTCGTATGCCTTCGGGCACGAAGCGATCGATGGTATCGGTGACCACGCTCACGCGGCCCTCGCGGATCTCGCGGAAAATGTCGCCATCCGGTGCCGCGCAGACCCGCTGGTCCCAAGGTTTGTAAGACGGTTTGAAGTGTTTGCGCACGTCGAAATCTTTGGGGAGCTCTGCCGCGGCGAGTTCGACGAGTCGTGCACCGAATTGATACGGGTACTTGCGCGCCAGCCGGTAGAAAAAAGAGCTGACGAGGATGTGCTTCCAGCGCACGAGCGGATAAACGAGTGCGGCAGGCAGGATCTTGCCGAGTGCGCGCGCCCAAGGATCGGCACCCGGCTGGTTGACGACATACGAGGGCGATCGTTGCAGCTGCGTGACGTGCGCGGCCTTCTCGGCGAGTGCGGGCACGAGCGTCACGGCGGTGGCGCCACTACCGATCACGACGATGCGCTTGCCCGAATAGTCGAGACTTTCGGGCCAGAACTGCGGATGAATGATTTGTCCGCGAAAATCGGCCTCGCCCTCGAAACTCGGTCGATACGCTTCGGTGTAGCTGTAGTAACCCGTGCACAGATGCAGGAACTTGGTCCTCAAGGTCGTGCGCGTGCCATCGGTGCTGCGCACCGTCACCGTCCATTCGCAGCGATCGCTCGACCAATCTGCGGACTCGACCCGCTTGCCGTAGTCGATCATCCGGGCGACGCCGGTCTCCTCTGCGGTCTCGCGCAGGTAGGCGAGAATCGAGGGCCCATCGACGATCGATTGGGTCTTGCGCCAAGGCCGCGCCTTGTAGCCGAGCGTGTACATGTCCGAGTCGGAGCGGACGCCGGGATATCGGAATAGATCCCAGGTGCCACCGAGGCGATCGCGCGACTCGAGTATGGCAATTCTTTTGCGAGGGAACTGTCGGCGAAGTTCGGCGGCGGCACCGATCCCCGAGAGGCCAGCGCCCACGATCAGCACGTCGAGCAAGTCGTCGGACATCCCTGATTACCTTGGCAGCGTTCGCGAGTGTGCGCGGTCCCAAGGAGGATACCCTTCGCTGCCGACTCCGGTCGATCGTTCAAGTACCCGGATCGTTCGAGCACCCGTTCGACCTCCCGGGCGTTGGGCCAGGCAGCGACCACGCAGGTATCATTCGCGACTCTTTCGAGCCAGCTGAGGGTGGTGGCGCATGCGTTCGATGTTGTTCGTGCCGGGTGATCGTCCCGATCGCTTCGCGAAGGCCGCGGCGAGCGGCGCAGATGCCGTAATCCTGGATCTGGAAGATGCTGTCGCGGTCGAAAGTCGACCGCAGGCGCGGGCGGCGATCGCGGTCTGGCTTGCCAAGGGCGAGCGAGGCGTGCCGATCTGGGTACGCATCAATTCGGTGCAATCGAATGCAGCACTCGCCGATCTCGCTGTGGTGGCGCCCGCAAAGCCCGATGGAATCGTCTTGCCCAAAGCGCGAAACGGCGACGATGTGACGCAAGTCGATCACTGGCTGCAGGCTTTCGAGGCGGCCGAGGGGTTTGAGCAGGGCAGCATCCGGCTGATTCCGATGATTACCGAGACCGCACACGCCATGCTCAGTCTCAGTACTTTTCTGCGCTCGCCCTCACGGGTGACGGGGATGACTTGGGGCGCCGAGGACCTTGCGACCGAACTCGGTGCGGCGAGCAATCGCGAGGAAAGTGGCGAATACGCCATGCCCTACCAGCTCGCGAGCGCAGGCTGCCTCTACACGGCTGCCGCGGCGGGCGTCGCTGCGATCGATACCGTCGATACCGAAATCAAGAACCTCGCCGCGGTCGAGGCGAGGGCACGGGCATCGCGGCGCGCCGGCTACAGCGCGAAGCTCGCCATACATCCTGCGCAGATCGCGGCGCTGCATGCGGCATTCACGCCGACCGAGGCGGAGATCAAGCACGCTGAGCGTGTGCTCGCCGCCTTTGCGGCCGCGCCAGCGTCCGGTGCCCTCATGCTCGATGGCAAATTGATCGATCGGCCGCATGTGCTGCAGGCCGAGCGCGTGCTTGCCGCCGCGCGTCGGGCATGAGCGAGCCGCGTCGCGGTTTTCGCGGCAACAAACAGTCTTTGCCAAGCAAACCGTGCACGATTTGTCAGCGGCCCATGAGCTGGCGCAAGGCCTGGGCGCGCAATTGGAATCAGGTCAAATATTGTTCGGAGCGCTGTCGTCGCGCGGGCGCTCCTGCAGTGCGCTCACCGGCGGTGCGCCCATGATCATCCACTGGTTCCGAAGCGATTTGCGACTGCACGACAACCGTGCGCTGGCACTCAGTGCAGCGCAGGCGGACGAGTTGCTGTGTGTCTACCTGCACGACCCCCGGCATGACGAGACGACTCGCTGGGGCTTTTCGCGGATGGGTGACCATCGACGGATTTTTTTGGCGGATGCGCTGCTCGATCTGGATCGGGCACTTCGAGCGCGTGGGCAGCGACTGCACGTGATCAAGAGCCGCCCCCGCGAATGGCTGTCCGCGCTGGGACCCGGGGTGCGCGTCGTTTGCGAGCGGATCGCTGCGCCCGAAGAGGCCGATGAGATCGAGGTCTTGCGCGTAGCCGGGGTCGATGTCAAAGAAATCTGGCAGTCGAGCCTGCTCGAGCCTGAAGATTTGCCGTTCACGGCCGAGGTGCTGCCAAAGATTTTCACGGATTTTCGTCGCCGCGTCGAAAAAGCGGGTGTCACACCGCACGCGCCGCTCCCCGCGATCGAACATCTTCCACCGCCACCTGCGGCAGACTTTGCCGCAGTCGCAGAGAGTATCGACGCCGTTCTCGGCGTGGCTCGGGTGCCGCTCGATCGGCGGACCTCTTTTCCGTATGACTCGGCCGCGTGTCGGGGCGGCGAGAGCGCAGCGCTTGATCATGTACGGCGTTATTTTTCGAGCCGTCTGCCGCAGACCTACAAGCAAACTCGCAACGGCTTGGTCGGCATGGACTACTCGACAAAGTTTTCGCCTTGGCTCGCAAGTGGGGCCTTGTCACCCCGCACCGTGTACGCCGCGCTGCGCGCCCATGAGAACGAGTACGGTGCGAACGAAGACACCTACTGGATCTGGTTCGAGCTCTTGTGGCGCGATCATTTTCGGTTGCTCCATCTGCAACATGGCCGACGTCTCTACCGCCCGGCTGGGCTCTCATCTTTGCCGCCGCCGCGACATGACCCGCAGGCTTTCGAAAGCTGGTGCGCGGGGCAAACCGGCGAAGCGTTCATCGATGCGGCAATGCGCGAGTTAGCGGCGACCGGCTATCTCTCCAATCGCATGCGACAAAACGCAGCAAGCTGGCTGATCAATGATTTGCAGAGTGATTTTCGTGCGGGCGCTGCCTGGTTCGAGCGGCAGTTGATCGACTATGACCCGTACAGCAATCAGGGTAATTGGCTTTATCTTGCGGGGCGCGGCACCGACCCGCGCACCGGTCGTCGTTTTGATCCCCACAAACAGGCGCAGGATTACGACCCGAAGGGTGCGTATCGGGCCTTGTGGAATACTGCGGGCTGAGTAATCCTTCGCGCCACTCAAAACTTGACGGTGTCGCTCAAAACCAGACGCCGTTTTTCAGGGGTCTTCGCATGACTGTCCCAGCCAATGAAATAGTCGTTCGGTCGCCTATCGACGGCAGCGAGATCGGCCGCGTACCCGCGACCGCACTCACCGAGATGCCACAGATCATCGCGCGTTCAAAAGCCGCCTTCGAAAGTTGGCGACAGGTGCCCGCGCCGCGTCGCGGTGAGCTGGTGCGCTTGCTCGGCGAAGAACTGCGACGCGACAAAGAAACGCTCGCTGCGCTGGTCACGGCCGAAGCAGGCAAGATCGTCTCCGAGGGGCTCGGTGAAGTGCAGGAGATGATCGATATTTGCGACTTTGCGGTCGGGCTCTCGCGTCAACTCTATGGGCTCACCATTGCTTCGGAGCGACCGGGCCATCGCATGATGGAAACCTGGCATCCCGCGGGTCCGTGTGCGGTCATCTCGGCATTCAATTTCCCGGTCGCGGTGTGGAGTTGGAACGCAGCGCTCGCGCTGGTGTGTGGCGACCCGGTAATCTGGAAACCGTCAGAGAAAACCCCACTGACGGCGCTCGCGACCATGCGCATCGTCGAGCGGGCGCTGGCGCGTTTTGGCGCTGAGGCTCCTGCCGGCTTGCTGCAGTGCGTGATCGGCGGCGCGGAGCTCGGTGAAGCACTGGTCGACTCGCACGATGTACCTGTGGTGTCGGCGACCGGGTCGACGCGAATGGGTCGGATCGTGGGGCCGCGTGTGGCGGCACGATTCGGTCGTAGCCTTCTCGAGCTCGGCGGCAACAACGCGATGATCGTCACGCCCTCGGCTGATCTGGATCTCGCGGTGCGCGCAATCGTGTTTGCGGCCGTCGGCACCGCAGGGCAGCGCTGCACGACACTGCGGCGTCTGATCGTGCATCCCAGCATCCGCGCTGATCTGCTGCAGCGTTTGCGCAAGGCCTACGCCAGCTTGCCCATCGGTGATCCGCGTCGTGCGGGTGTGCTGATCGGACCACTCATCGATGCTGCTGCGGCCGAGCGCATGCAGGCTGCGATCACGCGGGCGCGTGGCGAGGGCGGGGTCGTGTTCGGCGGTGCACGCAGAACTGCTGAGGTGCCTGCGGGAGGGCATTATGTTGAACCCGCCATCGTCGAGATGCCCGCGCAGACCGCGACGGTTCGCGAAGAAACTTTCGCGCCGATTCTGTACGTGCTCGGCTACGAATCATTGAGCGAGGCTATCGCGCTGCAAAACGACGTGCCGCAGGGGCTTTCGTCATGCATTTTCACGCGTGATCTGCGCGAGGCCGAGACCTTCTTGTCGGCCGCAGGCTCTGACTGCGGTATCGCCAACGTCAACATCGGACCCTCGGGGGCGGAGATCGGCGGCGCCTTCGGCGGCGAAAAAGAAACCGGGGGTGGTCGCGAGAGTGGTTCCGATTCCTGGAAGGCCTACATGCGGCGCCAGACTGCGACTGTCAATTATTCCGACAAACTCCCGCTCGCTCAGGGCGTCAGCTTCGAGATCTGATCCATGGCATTCGAAAAAATCGCAGTACTCGGGCTCGGCAAGGTCGGGCATCTTGCAGCGGAGCTTTTGCATGGGGCGGGCTTCAAAGTCACCGCCTTCGATGCCCGCACGATCACCGGCAAAGAATTCTCGGTGCAAAGTGTCGACGTCGCCGACCCCGTCGCGTTACGCCGCGCGCTGAAGGATCAGCAGGCGGTGTT
>RGYP01000057.1 GCA_010031985.1 Gammaproteobacteria bacterium | reverse complement strand
CTCTCGCCACCGAATGGCGGGACGTGGCTTGGTTACATTTTGGGTGGCATCGGCGCCGCGCTCATTTTTTGGCTGACCGCTCTCGGCGTTCGCAAGCGCGCACGCAGGCGGGACCGCCATCCTGACCCTTGCACATGTCGCACTTGACGGCTTTCTTCACCGCCTTGGGCGCACCGTGGTCATGGTGATGATGATGGTGCTTGCGCCCGAGACCCTGTACCTCGCCGAAGACATTCTCTTTCTTGCTGCCGAACATCAGCCAAGACGCCAATGAGGGCTGCTCCGGTGGCGGACCCGCGAGCTGAATCACGCCGTAAGGACAATTACGCTCGCAATTGCCGCAACCGATGCAGTTGTCGCCGACAAACACTTCGCCGTTGGGCGAGCGACGAATGGCGTCCGGCGGGCAGTCCTTCATGCAATGCGGGTCTTCGCAATGCCGACAGGATGTCGGCACGTGCACGTTCGCATACGTTGGCCCTGCCGCTCGATCGAGACGCGAGGTACCGCCATGGGTCGCCGCGCACGCACGTTCGCAATTATCGCAACCAACGCACAACGTCTCGTCGATCAGCAGGACGTCGGTGGCTTCGCCCAGGCCTTGCTTGAGCAGGAACGAGATCAGTTCGCCGGCGTTATCCTGCCCCTGCAAGCGCGTATTGCTCGCGATACGTTGACGCACCGTCGCTTCGAGCTCGGCTCGCAGTGCGGAATTCTTTTGCAGAAGCTCTGCGAAGGTATTTGCATCGAGACTGATCGTCTCGGTGACAACGGTGGCGCGAACCGTCGCACTGCGCCGCGTGTTGCCCATCAAACCCATCTCACCGACATAGTTGCCGGCCGCCACGTACGACGTGACGATCTCGCGGCCACCTACCGAGCGCAACACGGCGAGCGAACCACTGCGCACGAGGTGCAATGCGTCCGCCTCGTCGCCTTCGCTGAAGACGACCTGCCCTGCTTTGTAGCGATTGAGTTTTGATTTCGCGGCGATCGGCAACAGTTCTGCCGTCTTGGCCTGTGGCGCAAATCCGCTCTGGATCGCGCGCAAGATGAAGGTCTGGTCGATCACCGCGCGTGCCGCATCCACCGAACTCAGCAACTTCAAGACGTCGCGTCTTGGAGTCTCGATCAATACACAATCTTTTCCGGCAAGTACCGTCGCAGTACGGCGACGTCCCGACAACAAACCCATTTCGCCAAAGAATTGACCGAGCGCCAGGGAAATTCGCTTTGCCGGGTCATTGTCGTCGATCTGAATATCCACACCACCATTGAAGATGGTGTAGAAAGAATTGGTGTAGTCGTTGCGTTTGAAGACGACTTCGCCCGGCTTGAGCACGTGGATGGTGCTGCCGAGAATCAGTTCGCGGAAAATCAGCGGGTTCACTTCGGTGAACAGCGGAATGCGCTGCTGCATCGCCTGCAGAGTTTCCGAAACCGTGCGATGCCCGGGGATTCCCGCAAACTTCGCGGCAAGCAGGGGTTCGTCCGCAGGTGCTACCGGATTGCCGCGAATGAACTCCACGACTTCGTAGCCCTGGTTCATGGCCTGCTTGATCAGCGGATAGCCGCCCAAGGCGCCGATCACATAAAGTCCGGGAACGTTCGACTCATAGGACGTCGAAAGAACGGGTAGCGAAGACGGATCATTCGACGGAAACTTGATCCCGCAGGATTCGACGAACTTTCGCGGCGGCGTGGCACCGAGGCGCGCGATGATGCGATTGCAGGGCAACTGTATTTCGCCAGTCGAGGTATTCAACGCCAACAAATACGGTCTCTCGCCAGCCGGCGTCTCGGTCAAAGAAGCGCATTGCGTCGAATACAGGCAGGTGACCTTTCCCGCCTCGATGGTCTTCAAGATCAGCGCGAGATTGCCGTCTTTGCAACGCGAGAACTCACTCGACCGATTGACCAGATAGACGGTGTTTTGTCTGGCGAGCGCCACGGCGTTTTCGATCGCCGCATCACCGGCGCCGACGACGACAATGACCTCGTCCTTGTATTCATCAGGATCATCGAGCGTGTACTGCACACAAGGCAGGCCATCGCCCGGCACGCCCAGACGGCGCGGATTACCCTGCAGGCCGATGCCGAGAATGACGTTCTCGGCCAAGACTTCGCTGCCATCCTGCAACTTCAGGTGGAAGTCGCCCTTGGCACCGCTGATGCCGACGACCTCGGCACCGTAGCGAATATCGACTTTATGCTCGACAAGGCCCTCGGCCCATTCGCCGAGAATTTTTTCGCGGGTGCCGGCCTCGAAACGCATCGGACTGCGCAGCGGCAGAATATTGGGCTCAGCCATCACGTGCTTGCCCTTTTGATACTTCTGGATCGTGTTCGAATGCGCTGCCGTTTGCTCAAGCAGAACGTGCGATACGCCCACCTCGGCTGCCCGGGCGGCTGCACTCAGCCCGCCCGGTCCGGAGCCTACTATCGCAATCGCAAGCTTGGTCGTCATCTCAACCGCCGTCCGCAAACTCCGGATAGAGCGTCATGCCGCCGCAGACGAAAATCGTCTGGCCGTTGACGTAATCGGAATCGTCGGACGCCAACCACACGGCAGCCTTGCCGATGTCTGCCGGCTGGCCAACACGACCGTAAGGAATCAGCTCGAGCAACTTCTCGAGAGCTTCTGGCGTTTCCCATGCCGGACGATTGATCGGCGTGGCGATGGCGCCTGGCCCGATGGAGTTGACGCGAATTTTCAGCGGCGCCACTTCCTGCGACAGACTCTGCATGAACAATTTCACGCCGCCTTTCGACGCGGCATAGTTCACGTGACCTGCCCAAGGGATGACCTCGTGGACGGAGGACATGCAGATGATTTTTCCGGCCGCGGGTGAGCCCCCAGGCTGAACGCCGCGCTTCATCATTTCGCGCACTGCACGACGACTGCAGAGAAACATGCCCGTCAAATTGACGTTGATGACACGGTTCCACTGCGCCAGGGTCATGTCGTGGAATGCCGCATCCTGTTGGAGACCGGCGTTGTTGACGAGAATGTCGACGGCGCCAAATTCGGTGATCATCTTGTCGAACATTGCTTCGACTTGCGCTTCGTCCGAGACGTCAGCCTGCACCGCGATGGCGCGACCGCCGGCTTCTTTGATGGCGGCGATGACAGGCACCGTTCCCGCCGCGTTGCCAGCGTAGTTCACGACGACGTCGGCGCCCGCTTGGCCGAGTGCGATCGCGACGCCGGCGCCAATACCGGAACTCGCACCAGTCACCAGCGCTCTCTGGCCTTTCAATGGTTGATAAGACATAGAAATAACTCCTGCTGTCGGATGCAGCTAAATCAGTGGGAACGCCATTCGTCGATCAACGAGGCAACGAGGCCGGTCCACCCCGTTTGGTGGGATGCACCGAGGCCCACACCCGTGTCGCCGTGGAAGTACTCGTGGAAAGTGAGGTAATCGCGCCAGTGCGGATCTGACTGGAACTTTTCGATGTTGCCGTACTCGGGACGACGGCCATTTGCGTCGCGAGCGAATACGGCAATCAAGCGATCGGCTTGCGTACGAGCGATCTCCTCGATCGTCCAGACCTTGCCGCCACGATCGGTGATCGTCAGATCTTTGCCGTGCGCCTTGGCAAGCTTGCGCAGCGACTCGATCATGAGGAAAGCGGTCGGGAACCAGATCGGTCCACGCCAATTCGAGTTGCCGCCCTTGATCTTGCAGTCGGCCTCGCCCGGCTCGTAACCCACTTCGTTGCCACCCAAACGGAAGGGGTGCGCCAAGTGGGCGCGCGAAAGGCTGCGTAGCCCGTAATCCGAAAGGAATTCTTCGGGGTCGCATAACCATTGCAGCATCCGCTCAAGTTGCTGACGATCGACGATGGTCATCGCCAGCGTCTCGCCTTCCGGATTGGCAATCCGCGAAATGCAGCGTCCGACGAGCTCGGAACGGTTGTTCATGAACCAGTTGAGATTCGAAGTGAACTCCGGGAATTGTTTCAGCCAGTCCGTCTCGAGACGCTCGACGGCGTACAGCGGAATGAGTCCGACCATCGAGCGGACACGGATTTTCTCGTAGTGACCGTCCGGATACCGCAGGACGTCGTAAAAAAATCCGTCGGTGTCGTCCCACAAATCGTGATCACGACCGCCCTGACGCTTCATCGCGGCACCGATGTAGACGTAGTGCTGGAAGAACTTGGTCGCGAGGCTCTCGTAAGTCTTGTTTTCTTTGGCGAGCTCCAGCGCGATCCGCATCATGTTCAGACAAAACAAACCCATCCATCCGGTGGCGTCGGACTGCTCCAGCACCGCTCCACCCGGCAACTTCTCCGAACGATCGAACAAGGTGATGTTGTCGAGCCCCAGAAATCCACCCTCGAAAACGTTGTTTCCGCGACTGTCGACCTTGTTGATCCACCACGCGAAGTTGATCAGCAGCTTGTGGAAGCAGCGCTCGAGGAAGGCGCGATCCGCCGTGCCGGATCGAATGCGATCCATGTTGTAGACACGCCAAACCGCCCATGGATGCACCGGCGGATTCAGATCCGAGAATTCCCACTCGTAAGCGGGGATTTGTCCGTTCGGATGCTGGAACTGTTCGAACAACATCAGCCAAAGCTGCTGCTTGGCAAAGTCCGGATCGATGATCGCGATGGCGACCGTATGAAATGCGAGATCCCAGGCCGCGAACCATGGGTATTCCCACTTGTCCGGCATCGACAACACTCGCATCGAGTTCAGATGCCGCCAGTGCTGATTGCGGATGTGGGTACGTGACTCCGGCGGCGGCAGGCCCGGGTTGTCACCCTTCAACCATTGGTCGACGTCGAAGATGTAGTTTTGCTTCGACCACATCATGCCGGCGAATGCCTGACGCTGGATGCGGCACTCGTCTTCCGTCGCGCCTTTCGGATGAATGGTCTGATAGAACTCGTCCGCCTCACGACGCGCGCGGGCGACCACCGAGTCCACTTCGCTCAGTGATGCATTGCCATCGTCCGACAGACGAAAATGGAACACGACCGAACCGCGCGCGGGAACCACACGGCGGTAGTGAATGCCCGCCTTGGTGCCTTCTTGACTGGGGTTGGTCGCCGCAGTCTCGCCATGAACGATGTGGCGGTGAAAAGCGTCTTTGTAATAGCGGCGTCCGTCCTCCGGCATCACGCCGTAGAGACGCTCGACGTTCGATTCGTTGTCAGTGAACAGCACTTCACCGTCGGCTTCGGCGGACATATACCGCTTGCCGAGCTGATACTTGAACGGCAAGTTGGTGAGGCCATCGGCCTCGCTGTCGTCCGCAACCAAGCGGACCTGCTTGCCGCGCTTTGCGCCGACTTTGATGTTGGGCGGACGTTTTTTGGTCGCACCCCAGCCCCAGATATTTCGGAACCAAAGCTGCGGAATCAGATGGACTTCCGAATCGTCCGGGCCGCGATTGCAGACTTCGACACGAACGCAAAGATCTTCCGGACCATCCTTCGCGTACTCGACGAAAACATCGAAATAGCGGTCCTGATCGAAAGTTCCGGTATCGAGCAGTTCGAATTCCGGACCGCGGCCGTTGCGACTCGCGTTTTCCCTTACCAACCACTCGTACGGGTACTCCGCTTGCGGGTACTTGTACAAGTACTTCATGTAGCTGTGGGTCGGAGTGCTGTCGATGTAGAAGTAGTACTCCTTGAGATCTTCGCCGTGATTTCCCTCGGCCGGGATCAACCCGAAGGCGCGCTCCTTCAATATCGGATCACGACCATTCCACAAAGCCAAAGAAAAACAGAGCAGCTGATATTGATCAGACACGCCGGCGAGACCATCCTCGCCCCAGCGATAGGCCTTGCTGCGAGCCATGTCGTGGGTCAGGTGATTCCAGGCAGCGCCATTGGCGCTGTAGTCCTCACGAACCGTTCCCCAAGATCGCTCGCTCAGGTAAGGGCCCCATCGATACCACGGTGAACCGGCACGGGCTTGCGACAGCCGCTCATGCTCAGCGGTCTTTTTGGCTTTACCCATCTACCCCCCCTTCTCGGTCAGATCGTCCCACCCGCTCTTGTCGGCGGGTCTTTCACTTCGTTGTCGTATTGCGGCGCCACCGGTAGGCGGCGGCGATACATCCAAGCCGTTTCCAGAATGGATCTTTTACGAAATGAAAACAAGCGCGGGCGTATGAAATTTTGTCCGCGGCAAAATGGAGGCTGGGTTTTAGACCAAGTCTTGCTCTCAAAGCGTTTGGCGCTGGTCCGCTTGGTGCAAGCGAATTGCCAATTGCCTCAACAGACGCAGGGCTTCGTCGGGATGAGCCGCAATGAGATGCTCGAAATTTTCGCGGGTCAGGGGCTCGACCTCGAGATCGGTCGTCGCGATGACGGACGCCGAGCGCGGCAAGTTCAGCAGCAGACCCATTTCACCGACCCAATCACCGGGACCGAGCTGGGCAATCACCGCATCTTGCCCGTCACTTTGCATTTTTTTGACCGCGACTTCGCCGCGGCGAATCACGTACGCGCGATCAGACTCGCCGCCCTCGCGTAACAAGACCGTACCCGCTTCGACTCGCCGATAGCCGCAACCTTCGAAAAGACAGGGGTATTGATCGGTGTGATGCAATTTGGCGCAGCCCGTCGCCTGCTTTTCACCGCCCAGGCCGCGGTACACGCCGACCGCCAGCACCGCACCGGCGATCGGTCCCACGAAGTACAACCAAAGGTGATCGAATATGCCCATGAGAGCGGCCGGCGCGAGGCTACGCGCAGGGTTCAAGCTGGTACCGGAAATGGGGGCCTCGAACATCACCAGCAACGCAATCAGCACGCCCGCAAGATAGGGCGTGAAGGGCGCGACGGAACGCCGGTCGACCGCCCAGAACACCATGATTACCAAGGAGAAAGTGATCACCAACTCCGCCGCCAAGGCCACGGTCGCGGAGTAGCCCACACCCGGCATCGTCATCCCCAGATTGACGGTTGCAGCCGCATCACCGGCCACCGCATCCACGATCAACACGCCGAGCACCGCACCCAAAGTCTGGGCGATCACATACATCGCCGCGTCCCTGTGAGAGATCTTGCGGCGCAACCAAAATGCCAAGGTCATCGCCGGGTTGAGGTGCCCGCCACTACGCTGACCCAAAGGTGACAAAACCACCGCGGTGCCGCCACCCGCGAACAAAATGCCGGTTGCCAACCTGCGCCACGGCTCCGAGGGAATCAGCGCCGTCATCGCGCTGCCCTCGGACCACATGAATACGACGGCACCGATGCCGATCGTCATCATGATCGCCGTTCCGAAAAACTCGCTCAGATACTCGGACCAATTCAGTTTAATCACGTTGTCATCCTCAGAAGCTACGCGGATGGGCTCTTGAAACTCGGCGGGCCGACCCGTTGAACAATCCGCCGGGATATGGCCTCCTAAGGATCGCCCCAAAACGGATTAATTCAATAGTCGAAAATGGGACGGAGGGCTTTCAGGTGATTCGCAACGATGTCGTGGCCAGCCTCGAGCTGCCGCGCCGTACCGCGGCGATCGTGCTCGCCGGAGGCCGAGGCAGCCGTCTCCTCGATCTCACGGCCAATCGCTCCAAACCCGCTGTCCACTTCGGCGGCAAGTTTCGGATCATCGATTTCGCGCTCTCGAACGCCGTGAATTCGGGCGTCCGACGAATCGCGGTACTCACGCAATACACCAGCCATAGCCTCATCCAGCACATCCAGATGGCCTGGGGCTTCTTGCGTGGCGAGCTCAATGAATTCGTACACGTTCTGCCCGCCAATCAAAGAATGGGAAGTGAGGTTTGGTATCAGGGCACTGCAGACGCCGTTCATCAAAATCAGGAAGTCATCAAGAGCTTCCATTGCGACTACACCATCGTGTTGGCCGGCGATCACATCTACAAGATGAATTACGCGATCGCACTCGCCCATCACGTGGAACACGGACGTGGGTGCACGGTCGCCTGCGTCGAAGTCCCGAAAGAGCAAGCCTCCGGTTTCGGGATCCTCAATGCAAACGAAGCCGGCATCGTCACCGACTTTGTCGAAAAACCACTCGACCCACCGACGGTGCCGACCGCGCCGGATCGATCTCTGGCTTCGATGGGCATATACGTTTTCGACACGGCTTTTTTATTGGATGAGTTGGCGCGTGATGCGGCGGATCCTGCGTCAACCCACGACTTCGGGAGAGATTTGATCCCGCGGCTCGTTCGCGAAGGCCGGGTGGTTGCGCATCGCTTCGAGAGCAGCGCCGTCAATCGCAAAGCAGATGCCGAGCCTTACTGGCGCGATGTCGGCACCCTCGATTCGTACTGGGATGCCAACATCGACCTCACCGCAACCGTACCGCAATTGAACTTGTACGACGATCGATGGCCAATCTGGACCTACCAGCCACAGTTGCCACCAGCCAAATTCGTGCATAACTCCGACGAGCGTCGTGGCGTTGCCATCGAATCTTTGGTCTCCGGAGGCTGCATCGTTTCGGGGAGAGTCCAGAGTTCACTATTGTTTTCGGGCGTCCGGGTACATTCCAAGGCGATCGTCGAAGCGGCAGTCGTATTGCCGGGTGCACAAATCGGTCGCGGCGCCCGTCTGCGTCGCGTAGTGATCGATTGCGACTGCCAGATCCCGCCAGATCTCGTGGTGGGCGAGGATCCTGATCACGATGCCCGACGCTTCGTACGTACCGATAGCGGCATCACCCTGATCACCGGAGCCATGATTGACCGGCTGAGTTCATGATGCGGGTGCTGCATGCCACGACCGAGCTCTTCCCGTGGGTGAAAACAGGTGGACTCGCTGACGTCGCAGCGGCGCTGCCCGAGGCTCTCGGGGAGATCGGTGTCGATGCCCGGACCGTGGTGCCCGGCTTTCCGGCGATCATGGCCGCGCTGGAAAATCCGGCTGCGGTCTATGAAGTTCGGGGACTGTTCGCCACCGCGACGATGCGCGTCCTTTACGGACGACTGCCTGGTCGAAAAACCGCCGTTTACGTCGTCGATTCCCCGGCGTTGTTTCAACGACCCGGCAACCCCTACTCTCATCCCCAGGGCGGCGACTGGAACGACAATCTCCTGCGATTCGCGATGCTCGGGTGGGCCGCGGCAAAACTTGCCAGTGGAGAACTCGATCGACAGTGGCGACCCGACGTTCT
>RGYP01000056.1 GCA_010031985.1 Gammaproteobacteria bacterium | reverse complement strand
GTGATGATGTTCGTGTTCGGGTTCGTCGGGCTCGGCTCGATGGTCGCGGCCGCAAGTCTGCCCATCCTCGTGCAAGTCGGCGCGGCGCGCGGCTGGCTGGCTCCCGAAGAGGTGATGCCGCTCACGGTTTTTGGTGCCGTGTGTGCAGCCTTCGTCATCTGGACGCATCGCAGCAACGTCGCGCGCATGCGTGCAGGGACCGAGCCCCGAGCCCGAAAGCTCTGGCTGCTGGGTCGCTGGCAGGAACGCCGCTGACGCGGGCAGATCGATGCTCACCCGAAAAATCTTTGGTGCACTCGCCGATGGTCAAGTGCATTCCGGCGAGGCCTTGGCCGAGGCGACTGGCGTCACCCGCAGCGCCGTCTGGAAGGCCATCAGTCAGCTGCGCGAGATGGGTTTGCCGATCGAGGCGCAGACCAATCGCGGCTATCGGCTCAGCACCCCCTGCGAGCCGCTGGATGAAAAGGCCATCCGCTCGGACTTCGCCAAAGAAATAAGCAACCGTACGCAGCTGGGGATCGTCTGGGAGATCGGCTCGACGAACGCCGCACTGCTCGAGTCGCCGCCGCCCTTGCCTGACGAATTCGCCGTGCTGATGGCCGAGAACCAGACCGGCGGTCGCGGCCGTCGTGGTCGCGCCTGGCAGGCCGCACTCGGCGGAAGCCTTTGCCTGTCGATCGCTACCAGTTTCGAGCCGCTGCCACGTGATCTGCCGGCGCTGACACTGGTAGCGGGTGCCTGCGTGCGCGAGGCCTTGCTGGAGTGCGGTGTGCGCGACATTTCTTTGAAATGGCCGAACGACGTCGTGACCTTGTCTCCCTCGATGCAACTAGTGAAGCTCGGCGGGATACTGGCCGAGTTGCGCGCCGAGGCGTCGGGGCCCGCGCTCGTCGTGGTCGGCATCGGCCTCAACTTGCGGCTCGGCGAGCAAACAAAAAAATCGATCGCCGAGAGCGGTACATTGGCGGGCGACCTCGAGTCGTTGGGTCTCGATGCGGGCAAGCGCAATCGTGCGGCCGCTGCCGTCATCGGTCGGGTGATTACAGGGCTGCAGCGCTTCGCGGCCCAGGGCTTCGCGCCCTTCATCGACCACTGGCGAGCAGCCGACGTGCTGCGTGATCGACCGATCCGCGTGCTCGACGGCGGCAGCGAGCGCGAGGGGGTCGCCCGCGGCATCGACGCTCAAGGTGCCTTGCAGATCGAAGACGCTGCGGGCCGTCGCAGTGCGATACTCGCCGGTGACGTCAGCGTGCGAACCTGAGGAATTGCAGATCATGAGCAATGCTCCTGCCTACACTCCGCCCAAGATCTGGATCTGGGACCGCGGCAATGGTGGTCGATTCGCCAACATCAATCGGCCCGTTGCGGGGCCAACGCACGACAAGACGCTGCCTCGCGGGCAGCATCCGCTGCAGCTTTATTCTTTGGGCACGCCCAATGGCATCAAGGTGACGGTGATGCTCGAGGAGTTGCTGGCGGCCGGCCACGCCGGGGCGGAGTACGACGCCTGGCTCATCGACATCAGCGCCGGTGATCAGTTCGGTAGCGGCTTCGTCGACATCAATCCCAATTCGAAGATTCCGGCACTGCTCGACGTCGGTGTGGAGCCGGCGGTGCGCGTGTTCGAGTCTGCGGCCATCCTGACCTACCTCGCCGAAAAATTCGGGGCGTTTTTGCCGAGCGGCAGCGCTGCGCGCGCGGAATGCTTCTCTTGGCTTTTCTGGCAAATGGGGAGCACGCCTTACCTGGGCGGCGGTTTCGGACATTTTTATGCCTATGCTCCCGACAAGTGGCAGTACCCGATCGACCGTTTTGCGATGGAGGTCAAGCGACAACTCGACGTGCTCGATCGCAACCTCGGTACTCGTTCTTTCGTTGCGGGTGACGAGTACAGCATCGCCGACATGGCGATTTTTCCATGGTACGGCGCGCTGGTACTGCAAGATCTCTACGGTGCTGCCGAGTTTTTGCAGGTGGCCAGTTACACCAACGTGGTGCGCTGGGCCACCGAGATGACTGAGCGGCCTGCGGTAAAGCGCGGCATGCGGGTCAATCGCAGCAAGGGCGAGGGGGCGATCCGCGAGCGGCACTCGGCCAGCGATTTCGGATAGAAAATCGCGCTAAAATCGTGTTCTCGGGCGCCGGGTTAGCACAGGGGTAGTGCAGCGGTTTTGTAAACCGTTGGTCGGGGGTTCAAATCCCTCACCCGGCACCAATTTTTGAATGTCCGTACCGATCACATGGGTAACGGACCATTCCAGATCGTTGGCAGAACTCCGCCGTACGGCGTGTGACCTCCAGGACGGGCGTGCGTTTCAGGTGCGACCCAGCTTCAGGATACGGTCTTACAAAGATTTTTGCGCAAGGGCGTCATTAATCTGTCGGTATCCGAACCGATTGATCCAAAGTCGATCTTTTTTTCAGGCCGTGGCATTCGGAATGTCGCGAAAGACGTTCGTGTCGGGTTTATTTTGAAGAGGAGCGATTATCGTCAGTTTGAATATCGAAAAAATCATCAGAGAAATCGGAGACCGAAAATGAAAATAAACATTCGCACTCTTTTCAAAGTATCGTCAGCGATCGTTGCGGTTTTCCTCATTCCCCTCGGGTCTGCGCAGGGTGGTGGCGACCCGGCCTCGGGCTACTGGCAACTGAACCTCGGCAAGTCCACCGTACAAGGACCTGCTCCGCGCGCCGAGAGGCGTGTGCAGACGCTCGAGAACGGCATGTTCAATCTCACGGCGTCGGGTACCGGGCCTGACGGCAAGAATTACTACACCGTTTATGCGGGACGAACCGACGGCAAAGATTATCCGGTGAGCGGGCATCCGCTCGGCGACACCTTCAATTTGATGCCATCCGGACCTACCTCGTACGCGGCGGTCATCAAGTCCAAAGGGAAGGTGGTTCGGACTGCGGAGTCGTTCTGGTCTGCGGATGGCCGCACGCAAACGCTGACGTTCTACACCCACGATGAGACGGGTAAAAGATCGGCGGCGAGTCTCATGGTTTACGACCGCGTCGACCCGCTCGAGGGCGACTGGGTGTTGAACCTCGCCAAATCCACCTACCAAACGACGGCGCCGCAGAGGCTCGCGTATTCGTATCGATGGAAGGACGACACGCTCGAGTTTTCGAGTAGCGGCGAAACCCCTTCGGGCGCACTGATTCTCGGCCGGTTCAACGCCAAAGTGGACGGGCGGGAGTACCCGCAAACCGGTCTTGGTGGGCCGAGCACCGTCGCGCTGACCCGCGATGCCAAGGGCATGGTCGTCAGCACGCAGCGGATCGATGGGCGCGTCAACAACGTGATCTCCCGCAGTTTCTCGGCTGACGGGAATACCATGACCTTGAGCGCCGAAGTTACTCGGTCCGATGGCAGCAAAGCGCGCAACGTGCTCGTCATGGATCGGGCGTGGTGATCGATCACCAGTAACTCGTGGAGCGGTCAGGCTCGGACAGTCTGGCCGCTCCCGAATGCCCTGGTTCGGATGGCCTCGACGGATTGGTGATGATCCGCAGCGGTGTTCAGGTGGATGGGGCGAGTTGTCGCAGCAGGCGTCGCGAGGCGTGCTCGAGCAGGTCAAGCACGAGTTCGAAGTCCGCGGCCACGCCGTAGTAAGGGTCCGGAACCTCGTTGCGTGTGCTCTCGCCGGCAAACTCCAGAAAGAGTCTTGCTCGCTCGGCCGCACCCTCGGGCGCGAGTTGCCGTAGCCGCGCGAGGTTCGCGGCGTCCATCGCCAGCAACCAATCGAAGCGCGCGAAGTCCGCGCGCTCGACCTGCCGGGCTCGTAGCGTCGTGAGGTCATAGCCACGCGCCCGCCCGGCCGCGATCGAGCGCGGATCAGGCGGGTCGCCGACGTGATAGCCGTGGGTACCCGCCGAATCGATTGTTAGTTGCAACTGCGGAAATTCCCTTCTTCCCAGCTCGCGCAGCACCGCCTCGGCCGAGGGCGAGCGACAGATGTTGCCCATGCAGACGAACAGGATACGAAAAGAGGTCGTGTCGGATCGCAAGACTTATCTTTTCTTTGGACGCCAGGCCGCCATCCGCTGCTTGGCTTCGGTGAGTTGCTCGGGCGTCATGATTTGTTCGAGGGCGGTCAATCTTCCCTTCGCTTCTTCATTGCCTTGCGCTGCTGCCAAACTCCACCACATATGGGCGAGAACTTTGTTCTCGGCGACCCCGTCGCCGTCCGCGTGCAGGGCGCCCATGATGAATTGGGATACCGGATCTCCTCGATCAGCGGCTTTGCGGAACCATGCGAGCGCCTCGACCTTGTCTTTGACCACGCCGTTTCCGGTGTAATGTTTGATCCCCAGCGCTCTCGCGCGTAGTCGGGTCTCGACGAGCTCTGCGGCGGCGATGTCCTCTGAGCGTTCGGTGGCAGGGAGGCGAGCGATCGCGTTCGGATCGCCCCACTCGGTCGTATTTTGCGGTGACGCCCCTGCATGGGACGCGGCCAAAAGCCACGCGGCCATCGCCCCCAATCCGAGGTGCCTTGCTTTGAGACGTCTTGAACTCGTACGGTATGGCGGGGAGGGGTTCATTGGCCTAGCATCCGCGCTACTCAAGTGTGATGCGAATATATTGTCGATCGGGATCGAACTCCAGAAAAACTCGCTGGGGAGGGCAACACCCATGACGCGCACCGTGTCTTTTCGCCGGATGGCTGACGGCACACGTGCCGACTACGAACTATTGAATGAGTACGCGAGTGACTTCGCCGCCGGTCTACCTGCGCGGATTTTGGCAGGGCTGCGGCGACTCGACACCTCGCTGGAGGGCTACCCCGTCAGTCGCCTCGCGCACTCTTTGCAGACCGCAACCCGTGCCGAGGCCGCGGGTGCAGACGACGAAATGGTGCTCGGCGCTCTGATGCACGACATCGGTGATGATCTCGCACCCTACAACCATGCGGCGATTGCCGCAGCGATACTTCGCCCGTACGTGCGTGACGAAGTGACTTGGGTCGTGGCCAAGCACGGCCTTTTCCAGTCGTACTACTACGCGCATCACCTCGGGGGCGATCGTCTTTTGCGCGATCGGCTCAAAGATCATCCGTGGTATGCGGCCTGCGTACGTTTTTGCGAGTGGGATCAGGCCTCGTTCGACCCGGACTATGCGACGCGTCCGTTGGACTACTTCGAGCCACTACTGCGACGGATCTTCTTGCGATCCACGAGCGATCATTCGATAGACTCTAGTGCAATTTGACCCGCGGTTCGGTCTGCGCAGTAATCATTCGACCCAAGGTCGTGAGCGCCGTCTTCCAGTACCCGTGCAAGGCCACTTCGTGCATCTTGTACAGCGACAGATACATCCAGCGCGCGAACAAACCCTCGAGCCAAATACTGCCCCCGGCAAAATTGCCCATCAGGTTGCCGACGGTGGTGTAGTCGCCCAAAGAAACGAGCGAACCGAAATCGCGATAGCGCCAGGGCCTGGAGCTTTTTCCTGCCAGCAGACGGGGAATGGTTTTGGCGAGATACGACGCCTGTTGGTGTGCCGCCTGCGCGCGCGGTGGGACGGTGCGGCCTTCATGTCCGTGCCATGCGGCGGCGGCGCAATCGCCGAGGGCGAAGATTCGCGGGTCGTCGGTCGAGCGCAGATGTTCATCGACCACGATCTGGTTGAGAGAGTTCACGCTGATACCCATTTCGCTCAGGAAGGGTGGCGCTTTCACGCCTGCTGCCCACACCACCATCTCGGCGGCGATCACGGTGTCATCGGCGAGTTGCACGGCCTTCGGTAACACCGCAGCGACTCGTGCATTGACGTGGATTTCGACCTCCAGTTTTTCCAGCATGCGATGCGCTGCGGTGGAGATGCGCTCGGGCAAGGCGGGCAGAATGCGCGGCGAAGCCTCGATCAAGTGCAGGCGGATGTGCTTGTCCGGATCGATGTTGTCGAGACTGAACGACACGAGCTCGCGGGTCGAGTTGTGTAGTTCTGCCGCAAGTTCGACGCCGGTCGCGCCGGCGCCGACGATGGCGACGTTGAGTTGCTCGGGTCGCAGCGGTTGCGTTTGCGCGTGCGCTCGCAAAAAGGCGTTAATCAGCCGACGATGAAAGCGGTCGGCTTGCTGAGTGCTGTCGAGGGCGATGGCGTGCTGCAGCACGCCCGGCGTGCCGAAATCGTTGATACGGCTGCCGACGGCAAGCACCAAGATGTCGTATCCGATTTTGCGCGCCGGGACGATTTCTTCGCCATGCTCGTCGAACATGGGGCCCACGAGCACCTGCCGATTGGCGCGATCAAGCCCCACCATTTCACCGAATAGATATCGAAAGCCGTGCCAGTGAGACTGTGCGAGGTAGTCGAGTTCGTGGACGTCGAGATCCACCGTGCCAGCCGCGAGTTCGTGCAGGTGCGGCTTCCAGAAGTGCGTTCTTCCACGTTCGATCAGGGTGATGTCAGCGCGTCCCTTGCGGCCGAGTTTGTTGCCGAGCCGAGTCACGAGCTCCAGTCCCCCGGCGCCGCCGCCGACGACGACGATACGAGGTTTGCGAGGTAAATCGATCATTCTGAGTTCGCGTTGCCATGCCCCGATCGTGGCGGGGCTGAGTTGAGGGGCGCGCAGTGTAACGCTACTGCCATGACTCGACGATGCTGATCTGCTAGCCTGCCTGCCCTGCCGGACGACTGCCGATCACGAGGATGCGAGACGATCAATGAATACCGAAGTCTTCAAGCGGATTTTCCTGTCACTGTTCGTCGTTGCGCTATTGCCGGTGGGGGCGGTGTCCGAGGCGGCGATCGACGATGCCGTGCTCAAGGATACGGCACTCGAGGACGTCATCGCCGGTGAGTGGCGGTCGGTCGACGACAAATCGCGCGATACCTCACGCCGTCCCGGTGAGAGTCTGCAGTTCTGGGGGTTGAAGCCCGGTGCCAGCATTCTCGAGGTGCAGCCCGGCGCCGGTTGGTGGACGCAGATTCTTGCGCCGTACGCGGCGCGTACCGGCGGTCGCTACGCGGCGACCGCTGCGGATCTCGGTAACCCGAATCTCTCCGAGGCGGCGCGCAAAGGTCGTGCCGACTTCGCCGCCACGTACGCCAACGAAAAGCTCTACGGCAAGATCGAGTTGGTGAACTGGGGCGCGACGGCGGCGCCACTGCCCGAGGGCAGCTATGACTTCATCTTGGTGTCGCGCTCTATCCATGGCTGGATGCGCAACGAAGGTGCGCTTGATCGCAATCTCGGCTTGTTGGCTCGCGCCCTCAAGAAAGGAGGCGTGCTCGCAATCGAGCAGCATCGCGGCAATCCGGGTCCGCAAGATCCCAAGGCCGCGAATGGCTACGTGACCGAGGCGTTCGTCATCGAGGCGGCTCAGAAAGTGGGCCTGAAGCTCGATGGACGCTCCGAGATCAACGCCAACGCAAGGGACACCAAAGATCATCCCTTCGGCGTCTGGACGCTGCCACCGACTCGTAGCACCGTTCCCTATGGCTCGGGCAAGCCAGCCGATCCTGCTTTTGACCGCAGCAAGTATGACGCCATCGGTGAGTCGGATCGAATGACGTTGCGTTTCGTCAGGTCAGCCGACTAAACCGCCACCACCAGTCGTTAAGGCAAGTCGACGCGGGCCCATCGCAACGAGCGGATGGTGCTGTCATGTTGCCAGACGATCTGCAGCGAACCGTCTTGGTGCGCCGCAATGGCGGGCAGTCGAGCGCTGCCACCGTCCGGAATGGGTAGCGCTTCTGGCAAAGAAAACTGCGGACTGCCATGGGTGGCGTGGCTCGTGAAGAGACGAAACCCGCCGTCGCCGATACGGGCCTGCCATACCGCATGAACGACATCGCCCGCGAAAGTCAGTGTCGGAGCGTCGGATCGCGTCGCGCCTGTATGAAGTGCTGCAGGCTTCGACCAGGTCAGTCCGCCATCGCTTGAGTGAGTGACGTAGGCGCCATCGGGCGTCTCGGCGCCCGAGTAGTAGGCCGCGAACAAGTGTTTACCGCGTGTCGCGACGGAAGTCGGCTTTCGCGGACAACCGTTGATTTCCCAGCGCGCGTCGGCGATGCGACGTCGCCATTCCAGGCGTTGATCTTTGGCGTTCAAGGCGATGATCGTGCTGTCGCGATACCCGTCTTCGACGAGACGAATTCCGAGCAGCAATCGCCGTTCGCTATCGACGGCGGAGGTGAGCTGACAACACGGACAGACGATATCGGGAAGGAGAATCTTGTCGGGCTCGAAGACTTGGCCGCCGTTACGGGAGACGGCGATCGCGAGTCGCCCCATGTCGCCATTCGACATGACGCGGGTGTCGACCCACGCGGCGTACACGGTGTTGGTCGAGTCGACGGTAATCGTGGCGAATGCCCCACCGTCATCTTTGGCGATGTTGTCGGTGAGCGCATCGACGTTCAGGCGTCGTGGCTCCTCGAATTTTTGCGCGTTGGAGTCCGACCGCGTGTAAAGCGCAACAGTTTCGGTGTTGCCAGTCGTCGGGTTGTGGACGTTGCCCGGAAACAAGATGTGGATCCGGCCGTCGGGGCCTGCAGCGATCCGTGGTTTGCTGATCGAAAAACCCCAGACGTCGCCGTCCGTTAGATTGATGCGTAGTGGCGCCGAGAAGGTTTTGCCGTCGTCGACCGAGCGAGCGAAGTAGAGATTGGTTTTGGAGTCGTGCGAGTGGCCGCGCGCTGCGATTTGCGCGGCGTTGGGTACCGCGGTGTTCTCACCGAGCCACACGACGTTGATCGAGCCGTCTGGTCCGATCGCGACGTCGGGGCTCTGTGCCGCGCTCTCGGGAGGGCTGACGGTCACGATGTGCCCGGTAGCGACGCTCGATTCGGCGGCCAGGCTTGCTGGCGTCCCGCAAACGCCGAGCAGCGCGATCAAGACCCGACGCAGCATGTTTTGAGCTCCTTTTTTTGCTTCCCCAAGAACAAGATAAAAGAATAAGATAAAAAGATGCGTACATCGCAGCGATTTCTGATCTTTGTTCTCGGCTCGGCCCTGCTGTGGTACACGTTCGTACCGATTTACGGCTGGATTTTCGCGTGGGCGGAGTTTGGGCCCGGCATCAACTGGGTTTATCTGCCGCACGGTATTCGGATGGCGCTGGTGCTGCTGCTCGGCGTTTGCGGGACGCCAGCAAGCCTGGCCGCCGAATCGAGCGTCGCTACCGGGCACATCGTGACC
>RGYP01000055.1 GCA_010031985.1 Gammaproteobacteria bacterium | reverse complement strand
CCACAGCGCAAGGTTTTCGCTGGCCTCTGGTCCGATATCGACCAAAAATAATGTCTCTCCTGCTGCAACCAGCGTACAAGACTTGGCCGACGCGCGCAGCGGCATCGGACTGGAGGTTCCGCAGAGCAGTACTCGCAGCGCATCGTCATCGCGAGGTAATCGAGTCGTACGCGTCAATTGCGCGCGAATGGCGCGTGTAACGACCAAATCTTGCACGGTAGGAGAAAATCGGAACGTCGCGTAGCCGACCAGCACGATCAGGGTGATCGAGACGCCCAGCGCGATCAAAAAGTTCTTCATGAATTACGCCTGTCAGGAATCGGCAAGCAAGCGACGTATGTCGGCCGCAAGCTGCTCGATGGGCATGTCTGGTTGGGCGATCAGACGCATGCGGGTTTTTCTGTCGTAGACGTAGATCGTCGAGGAGTGATCGATGGTGTAGTCGGTACCATCGGCGGTCGGCACCTTCATCGCAATGGCATGGAACGCTTTCACGACGGATTCCAGCTCTTGAGGCGCAGGCCGCAGAGCCACGAACGAGGCATCGAAATTTTTGACATAAACTTCGAGGCGCGAGGCCGTATCACGTTCAGGGTCGACGGTCACGAGTATCACCTGAACTGCGGCGCCGTCGGCGCCGAGCTTCTGTCGCAACTGACCGAGACGCATCAGCGTGGTGGGGCAAACATCCGGGCAGCTCGTGAAGCCAAAGAATACGATGGTGACCTTGCCTGAAAAATCGCTCAGCGAGCGTCGCTCGCCCCGCGTATCGGCGATCTGCAGCTCAGTCCCGTACGAGACCCCCGTTACTTCGGTGGCGTTGAAGGGTGGTGGGGCAGACGTACAAGCAGCGAGTATCGTGACGAGACCGATCATCAAGCCGTTGATCAAGCGGTTGCTTGGCCCTCTCACGGCATGGCCCCCGCGGGCTCGACCCGCAGCGAAGCCTTCACAGTGCCGGCTTTTTCGAATTGAAGCAGCAGCGGCATCGAGCGCCCCGCCTCGAGCGGCGCCGAGAGTTGCATGATCATGAGATGCATGCCACGGGGCTTCAGCTCGACGCGCGAACGGGCAGGTACGGGAACGCCGTCTGGCATTTCACGCATGCGCATTACGCCGCCATCCGTGCTCGACTGATGGATTTGGATCATCCCCGCCCATGAGGCCGACACCGACACCAGTCGATCGGCGGTCGACCCGTCGTTGATGAGCGTCATGTAACCACCGCTGACGGTTTGTCCGGAAGCCGTAGCTCGCACCCGGGGATTTTCGATGGCGATCTTCGGAGTAGCGCATACCAAACCGACATAAAAAAATATTGAGACCAGCAGATACAGCGATGACAATCGACGGCGCGCCATGATGATCGTAACTTAACAAATCTTTCCGCAACTTTGCCGGATAGCCATGGAATTTCGCATGCCGAGGGCGATCAAATCGAGGTGTCGGAAAAACGCGTCGGTAACACGTTCGAGGAGATCATCATGAAATTGCCCAACAGACTGTTCGGAGCCGCGCTCGCAGCCGGTGCCCTACTCGGTGTCGCGACGGTCGGCAGCATCAGCACGGCATTTGCCCAATCCGCAGACTCTGGCGCGGCGGCACCTGGCGAGCAGGGCGGACGACCGGAGCGTCGCGGCGGCGGCATGGAGCGCCTGCTTGCCGAGTTGAATTTGTCAGAGACTCAGCGCACGCAGGTGCAGTCCATCATGGAAAAACATCGCGAGGCGACCCAGCCGCTACGCGAGCAAATGCGCGTTGCCCAGAGCCGCGAAGACATGGAGTCGGTTCGAGATCAGATGCGCACTGCGCAACAAAAGCTGCGTGACGAGGTACGCGCCGTGTTGACGCCCGAGCAGCGGCAGCAGCTCGAGGCAAGCCAGTCCGAGATTCGCGAGCGTATGCAAAACCGTGATCGGGGTGACCGCGGCGAGCGTCGACGTCAGCGTGGATGACGTGGAAACATTCTTTGCCAAGGAGCCGCTACGACCAAACGGTGATTTGAACGGCGATCAGGGCGCGGGCCACACCCGTCGCCCTCGCGCGAGCGTTTCGACGACTTGCAGGTCCCGCAGATTTTCGGGATCGCTGCTTAATGGATCAGCCGAAAGCACGACGAGATCCGCCTGCTTCCCCACTTCGATCGAGCCTTTGAGAGATTCGTCGCCGCTCTGGCGTGCCGCTTGAAGCGTGATGGCAGACAGCGCCTCCCACGTGCCGAGGCGCTGTGCAGGACCAAGGATATCGCCGCTGCGCGAACGACGAGTGGTCGCCGACCACAGCGTACTGATCATGTTGGGTGGGACGACGGGCGTGTCGGTATGCAAGGTGAAGGCCACTTTACGATCGAGTGCCGAGCGTGTCGGGCTGATGCGGTCGGCGCGCACTGGACCCAAGGTTTCTTCTCGATGCCAGTCGCCCCAATAAAAAACGTGTCCTACGAAGAATGAGGCCGTCATGCCGAGACTTGCCATACGATCGAGTTGATCGTCGCGAACGGTTTGCGCATGGATCATCACGACATCGGGTTTGATGGAGGCATCTTTCTGTTTGGCTGCGGCCACGGCATCGATCAGCATTTCGGCGGCGGCATCGCCGTTGGCGTGTGCGAGTACGGGAATGTCGAAGGCGGCCGCCTCGGCGATGACGCGCTTGACGGTCTCTGCGGGTAGCGTTGGATAGCCTGAATAATCCTTCTTTTGACCGGCCGGGGGTACTCGATAGGCTTGCGACAAGAACGCCGTTTTTCCCTGTGGGCTGCCATCGAGAATCAGCTTGATGCCATGGTGTTTGAGACCGCGATCGTAAGTGCGGGCACTCGTGAACTTGTCGAGCTTCAGCGCGACCGGGGACCACAACTGGTAGGTGACCACATCGAGATCGAGCAGCCCACGACGCGCCGCCTCGTCGAGCAAGGCTTTGGTGGGCGCTACCAGCGCACCGTCTTGCACCGTGGTTACGCCCATGCGGGCGTAATAACGCTGAGCCGCCGCGAGGTTGGCGAGCGACTGCTCGAGGTTGGGCGGCGGCACTTTCTCGCGTACCGCATTGAAGGCCGTTTCTTCGAGCACGCCATCGGGCTCGCGTGAACCTGCTCGACGACGGATGACGCCGCCTGCCGGGTCGGGGGTGCTGGCCTCGATGCCGACAAGCTTGAGCATGGCGGAGTTTGTGGCAGCGAGATGTCCCGATACGTGGCTGATCATGATCGGATGTGCTGACGACACTGCGTCCAGATCATCTCGATTCGGATGTCTTTTTTCTTTGAGCTGGGCATCGTCGTAGCCGAAGCCGATGACCAAGGCGCCCGCCGGCAGCCGCCGTTCGGCGATGAAGCGGCGCAGGGTGTTCTGCAGGTCGGCGATGCTGCGTACCTCACCGACCGGGGGTGCGGAGAGATCGGCAAGGCTCAGCGTCGAGCTGGTTGCCGTCAGATGTCCGTGCGCATCGATGAAACCGGGTAATACCGCCTTGTCGCCGAGTTCGATCAGTCGAGTTCCCTTGCCTCGATGCTTCAGTACCTCTTTGCGCGAGCCGACGGCGATGATTCGATCGCCAGCGACGGCGACGGCCTCGGCTCGCGCTCGCGGATCGGTCTCGGTCCCCGTCATCGTGATGACTCGTCCGACGTAGATGAGATCGGCGTCGGCAGCGGGCAAGGTGCCCAGCGCGGCAAGACTGAGTCCAAAAGGAGCCAGCCAACGCAAGACGGTGTTCGCTCGTCCGAGATGAATAGCCATTCAGCGCTTCCTCGATGATCGCCGCGCAGCGTAACATTTCGTGCATGAGAGCACGCCAAGGCAACGAAGTCGTCGTCGTCGGTAGTTCGAATACCGACATGGTCGTGCATGCGGCGCATTTGCCGAAGCCCGGCGAGACGATTTTGGGTGGTGAGTTTCGTACGGTGGCAGGTGGCAAGGGAGCGAATCAGGCGGTCGCGGC
The DNA here is from genome assembly GCA_010031985.1 of Gammaproteobacteria bacterium. GTDB lineage: Bacteria > Pseudomonadota > Gammaproteobacteria > Steroidobacterales > Steroidobacteraceae > UBA964. The sequence continues at coordinate 5,238 of RGYP01000055.1, read as the reverse complement.
CGCGCGACTCGGGGCAAAGGTGACCCTCATCGCCCGCATCGGACGGGACGATCTCGGTGATCGAGCGCTCGCCGGTTTGCAGCGTGAACACATCAATGTCGATCACGTCAGTCGTGATCGAGAGGCGCGTTCCGGCGTCGCGCTCATCACGGTCGCCGACGATGGCGAGAACAGCATCACCGTGGCGCCAGGGGCGAACGCGTCAATGAAACCGGTGCACGTCAGGCGCGCGCATCGGGCATTTTCGGGGTGCGGACCTTTGCTGGTTCAACTCGAGACGCCCATCGACACCGTCACGGCCGCCGTCGAACTCGCGCGGCGATCAGGCATGCCGGTCATTCTCAACCCCGCACCAGCCCAGAGGCTTCCCGAGTCGCTGCTGCGCAAAGTATCCATCCTGACGCCCAACGAGACCGAGGCCGAACTGCTGACCGGTATCCGCGTCGCCGACGACGCGAGTGCAGCGCAGGCTGCCGAAGCATTGCGGGCGAGCGGGATCGCCACGGTCATCATCACCATGGGCGCACGGGGTGCCTTCGTCGTGGCTGCCGACGGTGCGCGGCTCGTACCGGGGTTCAAAGTAAAGACTCTCGACACCACGGCGGCGGGCGACGTGTTCAATGCCGCGCTCGCGACGGCGCTAGCCGAAGGCAAGCTGCTGCAAGACGCAGTGATTTTTGCGAATGCTGCAGCGGCCTTGTCGGTGACGCGGGCCGGGGCCCAGCCTTCGGCACCGAGGCGTGCCGAGGTTGAGCGTCTGCTCAAATCCGCTTCTCGTCAGGGAGCGATGGCCGCTGCACCCGGTCGCCGCGGGTCCGGTGCGCCAAAGAAATAACCGTTCTCGATAGCGATCGACTGCGCGCTACCCATCGTCTCGCTTTGTTTGATGCGGTGTCCTTTCTTGCGCAGTAAATCCAGGGTGTCGGGATTGAAATTGGGCTCGACCTCGAGCGGACCATCGCCTTGCGAGATCCGCGTCTGATGGGTCGCCTCATCGATGTTGAGGCGAAAGTCGACTACGTTCACGAGGACTTGCAGCACCGTGTTGATGATGCGACCACCGCCGGGTGTTCCGAGAGCCAGCCACGGTTTGCCGTCACGAAACACCAGCGTCGGCATCATGGTCGACATCATGCGTTTGCCTGGGCGCATGGCGTTCGGTGGCTCGGGGTCATTGCTTTCCGCCGCGCGAAAGTCCCGCTCGTGACTGAAATTGTTCATCTGATTGTTGAGCAGAATGCCGGTGCCGTCGATCATCGCGCCGGAGCCAAAATCGGATCCGAGCGTGTAGGTCACCGATACGACGTTGCCCTGGCGATCGGCCACGGAGTAGTGCGTGGTACTCGGACTCTCGTAGGCAAAAGGATCACCGGCCAGTACATCGTCGTCGTCACTGGCTTTGCGAAGATCGACGAGTTTGGCGCGTTCGGCAGCGTAGGCCTTGGAGGTAATCCCTGTCAGCGGCACCTTGGCGAAGGCGGTGTCACCGAAATGCCTGACACGGTCGCGATGACCGAGTCGCATGGTTTCGGCGAGCAGATGCAGCGACTCGGCGGAACCTGCCGACATTCGACCGAGATCAAAGTTTTCGAGGATGTTGAGCATCAGCAGCAAGGCTGCACCACCGCTGGCTGGCGGTGGCGTGTAGACAGTGGTCCCCCGATAAGTACCGACCAAAGGTTCGCGCTCGATGGCGCGGTACGCCGCGAGATCCTCGCGCGTAACGAGACCGCCATTGCGGCGCATATCCGCTTCGATGCGGGTCGCGACCTCTCCACGGTAAAAAGCATCTGCGCCACCGTTGGCGACTTGCTCCAGCGTCCAGGCGAGTTGCGGTTGCTGCAAGCGTTCGCCGGCTTTGTAGGCGGCGCCGTCTGCCTTGAAGAACGTCGCCTTGGCCGGGGCGCTCGCCTCGAGGCGTTTTCGACCCCAGCCGAAGACGAATGCTTCGTCGGCGCTCAGCACCAGCCCGTCGCGAGCGAGTGCCGTCGCAGGCGCCACCAATTTGCTCCAGGGCTTGAGCCCATATTTTTGGTGGGCCATCCAGAGCCCGGCCACGGTCCCCGGTACGGCGGCAGCGCGGTAGCCGACCGAGGCTTCCGGACGTTCTTTGCCACGCGCATCGACGAACATGTCGAGTTTGGCGGCGAGCGGAGCCACGCTCCGAAAATCGATGACGGTGACTTTCTTTTCGTTGGCCAGGTAGGCGGTCATGAAGCCGTCGCCGCCGATATTGCCGGCACGGGGCAGGGTGACTGCGAGGGCAAAGCCCACGGCGACGGCCGCGTCGATGGCGTTGCCACCCTCGGCGAGCACCTTGGCGCCGATCGCGCTCGCCATTTCGTTCTGGCTGACCACCATGCCCTGTAACCCCACCCGCGGCGAATGAACGCTCGGGTATTCGAGCAGCGACTGTTGCTGGGCTTCGGCGAGCGGACCCCCGCTCCATAGCGTCAGGAACACCGCAAGTGCCGCCCAAATTCGCGGGCGGAACCGGGCTCGGACGATGGCACAGCTGAAGTTCATTTCCCTCTCCGCAGGTCCCCATGGGATGGACAATATTAACGTGACAAGGGATATTTGTTTTTCGCCCGTTGATCCCCAGACAAAGACAAGGAGCTTGTCGACCATGTCCTCGAAGTTCGTAGCGAATTCCCACCCTCAAATGATCCGCAGTTTCGTGTTTTCGACGAGTCTGGTGTTGTCCGCGGCCGCCGCCGCACAACAGAGTGCTGCGCCGCAAGCAGGGACCGAGGAGGAACTCGTCGAAGTGGTGATCGTCGGCTCGCAGATTCGCGGCGCCAAGATCACCGAGGTGCTGCCGGTCACCGTCGTCGACAAAGAGGACATCGTCGCGACCGCAGCAGTGTCGGGTGACGATCTCTACCGCTCGATTCCGCAAGCGGGCGACGTGACTTTCCAGGAAGCGCGTACTACGGGCAACTTGAACGATGCGCGCGGCGATACCTCATCCATCAACCTGCGCAGTCTCGGCACCGGCAATACTTTGATGTTGCTGAATGGTCGCCGCGTGGTACCTGCTCCGGGTACGCAAACCGAAAATTTCGTACCCGTGCAGACGGCGAACACCAATGCTTTCCCGGTGGCTGGCGTGAAGCGTGTCGAGGTGCTGCGAGATGGTGCGGCTGCGATTTACGGTACCGACGCGGTTGCGGGTGTCGTCAACACCGTGCTCGAGTCGGATTTCGAAGGTCTGCGCATGGAGGCGCAGTACGGTGGATCGGAGGGTACGCCGCACCGCGAAACCACGGTGAACCTCAAAGCGGGCACTCGGTTCGAAAACGGCACCCGCGTTGCGCTCTACGCGGGCTACTACACTCGCAATCGTCTGCTGGCGACTGACCGCGATTACGCAGCCAGCGAAGATCATCGCTGGAAAGTCGCCGATACGCCCTGGGCAGGCGATACCGCATTCGACAATCGCAGCACATCGTCGCCGTGGGGTTCTTTCACGGTCATTCCGAGCACGGTGGCGGTTCGTCAGGGGACGACGGCGCTCACCACGTCCGGCGTTTTCCGCGTCGAGCCGATCTCCAACACGGCGGCGGGCTGCAGCAGCACGACGTACAGCAGCAATCTTTGCCTGCGTGCCGGCACGATCACGGGAACCGTCGATCGCGAACTGCGCTACAACGAGAATGCCGATCGCACCCTGAAAGGTGCCGTCGATCGCTACAACGCCTTCGCCACGGTCAGTCGTAATCTTGGTGATGTCGAATTGTTTGGTGAGATCGGTTACTACCGCGCGTTCTTCTCGGGGCTGCGCGAGCAGTCGGCACCATTGGCGAGCGCGGTGATCTCCATCCCCGCCTCGAACTATTACAATCCGCTCGGCGCCACCACCATCAACGGCGTGGCCAATCCGAATCGCTTGCCGAACCTCGTGAACGTGCCGACGGCCGGCTTGCCGCTGCGCATCACGACTTATCGTCCGGTCGATACCGGCCCGCGAGTCTACGAAGTCACCGACGACAGCTATCGCCTGCTTGCCGGTCTGCGCGGTCAGAAGTGGGGATTCGATTGGGAGTCGGCACTCGTTTATTCCTGGGCGAAGACCGACGACTTCACCACCAATGCCGTCAGCAACACGCTCTTCCAGCAGGCGCTCGCAAAGTCGACGCCCGATGCCTATAACCCCTTCAACGGCGGCAATCAGTTGCTGTATTCGGGTGCGGATACGACGCCGAGCGATACCGGCACCATCAGAAGCTTTCTAGTCGGCGTGAATCGCATCAGCGAAACCTCGCTGTCGATGTGGGATCTGAAAGGATCGCGACCCGATGTGATGACGTTGCCGGGTGGTGATGTCGGCATCGCCGCAGGCGTCGAAGTGCGTCGCGAGAGCTACGTCGACAATCGCGACCCGCGACTCGACGGCACGATCAAGTACACCGACGTCGTCACCAACATTACGTACGGTACGGACGTGATGGGTGCGAGCCCCTCGCCGGACGTACGCGCGCACCGCTCCATCATCTCGGGTTACCTCGAGCTCGCCGTGCCTGTGGTATCGCCCGAGATGGACATTCCGCTCGTGAAATCGGTGGAGATGCAGCTCGCTGGTCGCACCGAGCGTTACTCCGATTTCGGCACGGTCACGAAACCCAAAGTTGCGCTCAACTGGACGATCGCCGATTGGCTCGCACTGCGCGGCTCGGCCTCGCAGGCCTTCCGCGCGCCCAATTTGCCGCAGTTCTACAGTTCGGGTACTCAGGTCAGCAATACGCGCACCGACTACTCCTTCTGCCGGCTGAACGCCGTCACCTGTGCTGGCGCGAGCACGATCGAGGTTCGATCCGGCAACCGTGGTCTCGGTCCTGAAGAAGCCGACAACCTCTCTGCCGGCATCATTTTGCAGCCGACGTTCCTGCCCGACTCTGCCGGCAAGCTGTCGCTGTCGGTCGACTTTTGGTCGATCAAGCAAACCGATGTCATCGGTATCGAAGGCGGACAAGTACAGATGCTGTACGACTATCTGTTGCGTCTCGACGGGCAAAGCAACCCGAATATCGTTCGTGATCCGCCAGTGGGGACCAATCGGGTCGGGCAGCTGCTGCAGGTCAACGACAACTATTTCAACATCACGCCGCGACAGCTCGAGGGCTTTGATGCCAGCCTGCGTTACGAGTTGCGGCGCACCAAACTTGGCTCATTCACCTTCACCGTCAACGCCGCGAAGCTGACCAAGTTCGAGCAGCAGCCGACCGAGATGGCAAG
>RGYP01000054.1 GCA_010031985.1 Gammaproteobacteria bacterium | reverse complement strand
CGGGCTGCTCGTGATCGCACACGACGGCGATACCCTTGCCGCCCGCAGCGGTGATTTCGTCTGCCGTACGCTGCACGGTACCGCCGAGAAAATGGTCTTCTTCGCGCGTGCTGCGTACGGCAGACGAGATCACCGCTGCGGGCGGCAAGGGTATCGCCGTCGTGTGCGATCACGAGCAGCCCGCGCAGATCGAGGCGCTCATCAAGCAGGTCGAGCGCGAGCAGGGTCGCATCGACATCCTGCACAACAACGTCACCTTCATTCACGACGAGCTCATCCTGCCCGAGCCGTTCTGGAAGCGTTCGGTCGATCTCGTGCGTATTCTCGACGTCGGTTTGAAGTCCGCTTATTACGCCTGTTACTACGCGGCGCCCATCATGGTGCGACAGGGCAAGGGTCTGATCTCCTTCTCATCTTCTTTCGGCTCCGCCTGCTACATGCACGGTCCGGCCTACGGTGCGCAGAAAGTCGGCGTCGACAAGTTTGCGGCCGACATGGCGGTCGATTTCGAAAACACCGGCGTGTGCTGCGTGTCCTTGTGGATGGGTCCGCTGCTCACCGAGCGTTCGCAGAAGGCCTTCCGCGAGCGGCCCGATCAATACGCGCCCTTCCTCGAAGTGGTCGAGACGCCGCAGTTTTCGGGCGACATTCTCTACGCCATCGCGGCCGATCCCGACAACGCGAAGCTCTCCGGTCAGACGCTGGTCGGCGCCGAAATTGCGCAGCACTACGGGCTCAAGGATCGCAATGGCAAGCAGCCGCCAACCTATCGCGAGATGCTCGGTGAGCCGCGCAAGCAGCATCCGGCGCGGGTGTACTGATCACCCATGGACCCACGCGAGCTGCGCAAGGTCTTCGGTCTCTTCACGACCGGCGTAACGGTGGTGACGGCGATCAACCCGGGACCCGAGCCGGTCGGCGTGACCGCCAATTCGGTGACCTCGGTCTCGCTAGATCCGCCGCTGATTCTTTGGTGTCTTGCCAACAAGAGCAGCAGTCTGAAGGCCTTCGAGCTCGACTCGCCGTTCGCAATCCACATTCTGGCGGCTCATCAGGCCGACATTGCGCTGCACTTCGCGCGCTCCGGAGCCTCGAAGTTCGAGGTCGATGCTTGGTGGCGTAGCCATCCGACGCCGCCCGACATCGAAGGCGCGCTCGCGCGCATCGAGTGCCGGGTCTCGCACCTCTATCCGGGCGGTGATCACACGATCATCGTCGGAGCCATCGAGAAGGTCAGCGCCCGTAATGCGCAGCCGCTTGCGTTCCATGCGAGTCGCTTCGGTCGCTTCAGCAACGATCAGTCCGCGAGCGAAGTCAGTCCCTGGCCCGATCCGCGCGGTACTTGGCTCTAGAGTTCGGTCCATGAGCGAACTCGCGCCGCGTCTCTTGTCTTGGCTGCGTGCCGCTCATCCCCAACGCCAAGAGCTCGAACTCGGTGCGCTCTTCGCGCCGGGCGCCGGTTATTCCAACGTGACGATGCTCGGCCACCTGCGCTGGCGGGAGCGCGGTGAGGATTGCGAACAGCAGTTCGTATTGCGTTTGCAGCCCGCGGGCGATGCCATCTATCCGGGCCACGACGTGCTTCGCCAATGCCGCGTGATGCAGGCACTGGCGGCGACGAGCTTGCCGGTGCCACGCCTGCTGGGTGTCGAGCACGATGCGAGTGTGCTCGGCAGTCCGTTTTACTTGATGGAGCGGATCGAGGGTGAAGTCCCGAACGAAAATCCGCTCTATCACCTTGAGGGTTGGTTTCACGAGTTGCCCGAGGCGCTTCGTCGACGTCATTGGGTCGCAGGGCTCGAGGCGGTCGCATGCATGGCGCGACTCGATTGGCGTGCGCTCGGTCTGGACTTTCTCGCCGAGGAAGCAGGGCTCGCACGCCAGCTCGATTATTACCATCACGCGATTCTTTGGGCAGAGAGTCTCGCGGGGCGCAGCTATCCTTTGTTGCATGCCGCAGAGCGTTGGCTGCGGATCAATCAACCCGATCTCGCGCAGACTTCGCAAGAGGAGCGGCTGGTGTTTTCGTGGGGAGACGCCAAGCTCGGCAACTGCCTCTTCAGGAACGGCGAGTTGGTCGGAGTGCTCGATTTCGAACAAGCCACGCTCGCCAATCCGGTGGATGATCTCGCGTGGTGGCTGATGCTCGACGACTCGCTGTCGCGGGGCTACGGGGTGCCGCGCCTCGCAGGGCTGCCCTCACGTGCCGAGTCGATCGCGATCTGGGAACGGGCTAGCGGATTTCGGGCGACGCATCTCGACTATTACGAGGTGTATGCCGCGTGGCGCATGGCTTTCGTGATGGTGCGTATCGCGCACATGTTCAAGCAGCGTGGCTGGATCGGCGCCGACTCCGACATGGACGAGCGTAACGGCGGCGCGACGTTGCTCGCGGCGCACGCCGAGCGTCTGGGCTTTGACGTCGACTTTGGAGCGCGCGCATGAGCGGAAGCATCGGTCCACTGGTCGCCGCCGACGAGGATTTCAATCATCAGATCGTCGAGACCCATGCCACGGTGCTGCAGACCGATCCCGCGTGGACCGAGAAAGTCTGGGGCAGTGTTTTCAGCCCCGACGGCTCGCTCGCCGTGAGCTTCGGCTTCGGCAAATACGTCAATCGCAATGTCGTCGACGGTTTTGGTGGCGTGAGCCGCGGAGTCGAGCAGTGGTCGGTGCGCGCGAGCCGCGCGCTCTCGAGTGCTGTCGATCGCATCGACGTCGGTCCTCTGCGCTACCAAATCGTTGAGCCGCTGAAGGTGATTCGTGTTCGGCTCGAGCGCAATGCCGTGCAGCCGATCGCCTTCGATTTCGAGTTGCGCGGCATCACGCCCTGCATCGCCGAAGAGCGCGAAGATCGACGTACGCTCACGGGCTATCGCCGCAGCGCCGATCAGATCCGCTTCCATCAGATCGGCCTTGCGAGCGGTTGGATCGAGCTCGAGGGAGCGCGCATCGAGGTGCGTGATTGGGTGATGGCGCGCGATCGCAGTTGGGGCGTGCGCCCGACCGTGGGGAGTCCCCTGCCGGGGATGCAGCCCGACCCGATGGATAGTCATCCGCCGCGCGTGCTCGCCGTGTGGAACCCCGTGCTTTTCGGCAGTGGCCCGTCAGCCTACGCCTACATGCAGTATTACCTCGTGTACGAAGGCGAAGGCTGGCGTCACGAAAAGGTACAGGGCGCGTTCGAATATCCCGACGGCCGTCGAGTGTTGGTATCGCGTATCGAGCCGCGACTGCAGTTCGACCCCGCGAATTTGCGCCTGCTCGATGCAAAGTTCGAGCTGACGCTCGCCGATGGCAGTACTCGGCGTTTGAGCGCGAGACCGATCGGTGGCACGGGCTTTCATTTGGGCGCCGGACTCTATTTGGGTTTCGACGGGCATTACCACGGCGAGTGGCGCGGCGATGAGCACCTCGAGGGCGAATACTTTGCCGACTGCTCGACGGCGGAGAACGCGCGTCGACTCAATCAATTTCGCGACTGCGTGATGCGCGTTCAGGACGAGGGCACTGGCGGTGGCCTTGGCCAAGGCAGCAGGTGGTCGCGCCGTGTTTCAGCGCTGTGACGTGGCGGCAGCGACCGACGTCGAGGCTCTCGTCGCGCGCGCCGTCAAAGAATTCGGTCGACTCGACTTCGCCCACAACAATGCCGGCATCAACAGCCTTGCAGCCGACGAATGGGAAACCCGGCACTGGGATCGGAGCGTCGGGGTGAACCTCACCGGCGTCATGCTGTGCATGCGTGCCGAGGCCGAGGTGATGCTGAAGCAAGGCAAGGGCTCGATCGTCAACACGGCCTCGATCAACGGACTCGTGGGCAACGCCTCGCAACCGGCCTACACCGCAACCAAGCATGCGGTGGTCGGCTTGACCCGACACGGCGCGCTCAAGTGGGCGCGCAAAGGCATCCGCGTCAACTGCGTCTGTCCCGGGGTGATCGATACCCCCATGGTCGAGGGTGTGGCGGCGCGTCCCGAGATCCGCAAAATCATGGAGAACATGACTCCGCTCGGTCGCTTCGGGCAGCCCGACGAAGTGGCAGCCGGCGTGCTTTGGCTGTGCTCGGACGCTGCGAGCTTCGTGACTGGCCACCCGCTCGTCATCGACGGCGGCGCGACCGCCGACTGAGCGTTCTTCAGAAACCGCGAAATTCGGCGAGTTCGTCGACGCCGACGCGGTTGCGCGGGAACTGGTTCACCGGCTTCGAGCGATCGGGGTGGCCGACCGCCATGCCGCAGTACACCATCTCCTCGCTGCCGAGCTTCAACAGGGTGGCAAGCTCCGGTCTGAATGAGGCCCAGGCCTCCTGCATGCAACAGCCGAGTCCGCGCTCCTCGAGCAGCAGTGCAACGGTCTGAATCAGCATGCCAAGGTGAGCCCATTGACCGTGGGCAAGCCTGCGGTCGATCACGAAGAATAGTCCGACCGGCGCGCCAAAGAATTCGAAGTTGCGCGCGACGTGTCGTAGTCGGGCCGGCTTGTCCTCGCGCGGGATCTCGAGTGCGCGGTACATGTCCTCGGCGAGTGCGAAGCGACGGCCGCGCAGCGGTTCCCAAAGATTGGGCGGATAAATGGGATAGGGGTCGTTCGCCTCGCGCGCTGGGTCGGGTCGCAGCTCTCGGGTCATGCGGATGACCGCCTCGCGTTCCGCGCCCGCCACCGCAACGCCAACGTGCGGTATCAAAGACTTCGCGCAGTACTTCAACCGACACCGGGTCCGGGAGAAAGTCTCGGATCGAACGGCGTCCGCGGACGGCTTCGGTGACGGTCATTCAAATCTCCGTAGCAAAAGTTCATTGAGGAGCGGTCGTAAAAAGGCACCGGCAAGCGCCGAGATGGCACGCACGTTACGCGGCGCCCGGCAGGTTGTGTACCCCCTCACTAGGCATATCCGACATGCAATTTCATTGCGAACGCCCATCGGCGCACGTTAGTCTCGTCGTTGGGAGGGGCGATCAATGAGTGGGTGCCGGCTACGGCTGCTTCGCGCTTTCGGTGTCGCGATGCTCGTGATTTCATCAGGGGTCGGTCGCGCCCAGAATTCCCAATTCACCGATTCCCTGCAACTCATCCCAAATTCCATCTTTCTTTTCGAGGCGCCCCTGGCGGATGGGGCGGTCGCGCTGCCTGCTGCCGTGATCGTACTCAGCCCGGCGGGGGTTAGCTTCGGAAGTCAGGTTGTCAACACGACGAGCTCGACAAGGGCGATTACCGTACGAAACACCGGAACGATGACGCTTACGGTCAACGGCATGACGTTGACCGGAACCGATACCACTCAGTTTTCGTATATCAGCAGTTGTGCCAAGGTGCCTGCCGGTGGGAGCTGCGCCATCAATGCCACGTTTAAGCCGGCGAGTGTCGGCACGAAAAGCGCGTCGATCGCGATCACCCACAGCGCAAGTGGCAGTCCGTCAATCGTCGCGTTGGAGGGCTCGGGTGTGGCGGCTGCTGCGATGGCCTCGCTGAGCTCCGCAGCAATGGGATTTGGCAGTCAGGAAGTCGGAACTGTCAGTGCCTCGAGGTCCGTCACACTAAGAAATACGGGTACCGGTCCGCTGACGGTCAGCAGCGTTGTCTTGGCAGGGACTGATGCGGGCCAGTTTGCACAGACAAATAATTGCACCAGCGTGGCGGTGGGTGGTAGCTGCGCGATCAGTGCGACGTTCAAGCCGACGAGCACAGGTACGAAGAGTGCGTCGATCGCGATCAGCCATAATGCCCCGGGGGCGCCCTCGAATATTTCGCTAAGCGGTACGGCTACGGCGTCCGCTCCGCAAATCACGCTGAGCCCGACGGCCCTGAGTTTCGGCAGTCAGGCCGTGGATACGACGAGTGCCACGAAGGCGGTTACGGTCAGAAACTCGGGCGCTGGAACGCTTACCGTGAGCGCCGTTACGCTGAACGGGTCACATGCCGCGCAGTTCGTGCAAAACAGTAGCTGCGCTAGCGTGGGTGCGGGCAGCAGTTGCGCGATCAATGTCACGTTCAAACCCACCGGGACCGGCGCTCGGAACGCGACCCTCTCGATCAGCCACAATGCGGGCGGCAGTCCAGCGCTTGTCACGTTGGACGGCACAGGCACAGCGGCTTCGGCAGTGATCTCATTGAGCCCGGCCGGTCTGAGTTTTGGCAGTCAGTCGGTGAATACCACGAGTATCTCCAGATCGATCACGCTCAGAAATATCGGCAGCGCTAACTTGACGGTCAGCGCCGTCACTTTATCGGGGGCAGATGAAGGCCAGTTCGCGCAGACAAACAACTGCACGAGCGTAGCGGTGGGTGCCAGCTGCTTAATCAATGCGACATTCAGACCGACGAGCACTGGCGCCAAGAGCGCGTCTTTGGCGATCAGTCATAACGCGGGTGCTAGCCCATCGGTGGTCTCGCTGGACGGTTCGGGGACGACGTCCGCCGGCGTGATTTCTCTGAGTTCTACGGCGCTGAGTTTCGGCAACCAGACCGTCAACACTTCGAGCACCTCGCGGTCGGTCACCATCAGCAACACGGGCACGGCCGCGCTGACTATCGGCAACGTGACATTGACGGGATCGGACGCGGGTCATTTCGCACAGACGAGCAACTGCACTAGCGTAGCGGTGGGGGCCGGCTGCACGGTCAGCGTGACGTTCAAGCCGACGGTCGTCGGTGCCAAGAGCGCATCGATTGCGATCGCCCATAACGCGAGCAGCGCCCCGTCGACTGTCTCTCTCGGGGGTAGCGGAACGGCGCCGATCCCCGAGATCACGCTGAGTCCAACTGGACTGAGTTTTGGTAGTCAACTCGTGAGCACGACGAGCGCGTCGAGATCCATCACGGTCAGTAACACGGGCAGTGCGCCACTCAGCATCAGTGGTATGACGCTGACCGGCGCCGACGCCAATCAGTTTGCGCAGACGAATACTTGCGCAACGGTGGCGGCGGGCGGCAGCTGCACGATCAGCGTGATATTCAAACCGACGAGCGCAGGGGCGAAGAGCGCCTCTTTGAGTATTTCCAACTCGGCGTCTGCGAGCGCGGTCAGCGTGAATCTTCTCGGGACCGGCGAAACGACCGTTATGAGCGCTGCACTGGTGCCTGATTGCGTCGGGGCGAACTGCTCAGCCGTGAACGGATCGACTTACGCTGGCAGTGGCGTCGGGGTATGGCGTTATACGAATACGTCGACAACGCTTGCAGCCTCGATAAATATTTCGATAAGCGGTGTCTCAGCCGGCAAAAACGTATTGCTGCTGTTCTCGAATGGCACGAAAAGCGCGGCTCCCACAGTGCCCGGTGCGGGCGTCCTGGCGGATGTCGGCTCCGCGCCTCAATCATCTGTCCCCGGGGGAACGGGCGGCACCTCCTCTGACGATGTTATCGATGAAAGAGAGTTGGTGCACTCAAAAATCCTCGAAGAAAACCGGTCGCTGGTGGCGACACTGCGCGCAATGGAGCGCGCGCAGGCTTCGCCCGCAGTGGACTCGGCTTTTTCGAATCCTCCGGACATCAGCCCAGCTCCGGCGATCGGAACCAAAAGAGTCTGGACGGACGCCGCTTTGGGATCCACCGTAAACCACGCGACCTCCGTTCAGGCGACCTGCAGCACGAGTGGCGGACGCGGCGTCGTATTCTGGGTGGAGGATCGTGTTTGGGCTGCTCGCAGCGTGACGACCGGAGTCATTGATCGATTCAAGGCCGCTTACTGCGGGGCTAACGGCGGATACGAGCGTCTGGTCAAACTTCAGGGCGAACCTTGGGGCGCTCATGGCTTCAACGGAGTGATCTCCGATTCCCCGACGCTGCAGGACGTCAACGTCGTGATGGTTTCTTCGGCGAAAGGGTTCGGCGGTTACTTCTGGGGAGTGAACAGTCTTTTGAGTGATCCGCGGTCGAACAAGGCGTTGGTATTTTTCGTTAATGTGGCCGGCTTTTCCGGGGATAGCACATCTTCAAGCACGCTCAACTATTACATCTCGACCTTGGTGCACGAGATGATGCATATGGTCAATTTCTATCAAAGAATGCTGCGGCGAGACGTCACTCACGATACGTGGCTCGAAGAAACATCAGCGATGATGTCGGAGGATATCGTTGTCCCGACTTTGATCAATACAAACAAGATCGAAACGGTCCGAGTTCCAGGCTATCTGCAAACCGGTGGCAATGTGAGCTACATCAACTGGCCAATGCTCTCGAGCAACAACTACGCGGTCGGCGGGACCTTCGGTGCATTCGTGAACCGTCGCTTCGGCTTGGGTGTTTTCCAGGGACTCCAGACCTGTTCGAGCGACAGTTATGGATGTGTCGATTCACTCATCAATCTCAACGGTGGCGCGGGGTTCGGTATCGAGTTCGCGAGGATGGGGGCGAGCCTATTTGGTTTGTTGTCAGCAACGGGACTGCCGGCGCAGTACGGCTTCCCGGCAAAGGCCGACGGCGGGTATGCGCTGGGTCAAATTGACGTATCGGTCCTGTCCTCGTTGCGGCCCGCGAGCGGCGCAGCGATGAGTTCCAGTTACCCGGCGACGTCGCAAACATTCATCGCAGACACAGTCGCTAGTGGCCGAACGACCTACATTCGAAACAACGTCATGGTGCCCGCTGGAACATCCTTGGTCGTGATCATTCGATGATCGAACGATCGCTGCTTGTTCCGTCGCTGGGGTTCAGCGCCGCTCTCGCGCTGATGTGCTGCGGTTGTGCCGTTCTCCAGTCGGCTGGCCTGCCTGCTGTCCCGCGATCAAAGTCAATGGAAAGTCGGTTGGAGACCGAGATTCACCTGATCGGTGAGCTGACGTCCAAGGCTAGCGAAATGGATCGGTGGTGGGCGCTGCGCGACGACCGAGGCCTGGTTTTTCGTTTGCAACCCGCCGATTCCCGGATGGAGCGCCGGTTTCTTGAATTGCAGAATCTTCGAGTAAACGTCACGGGCAAAGCAGCAGAACGGTCGATATCCACGCCGACGATCGCTGTGATCGAGGTGGGACGCGCGGAGTAGGCGTGCTGCGAGTGGTTGGGATTTTTTATTTGAGTGGTTTCAGAGAACAAAAACGCCACCTCAAGGGTGGCCTTTTCGTTGATGGTGGAGGCGGCGGGAATCGAACCCGCGTCCGCAAGCCCTAGACTTCAGGATCTACGCGCGTAGCTCTCTCATTGAATCTCACCTTACGCTACCCGAGGAGCAGGGAAGACGCTCGGCCAGCAGACGGTGACTCTTAACGGCGCT
>RGYP01000521.1 GCA_010031985.1 Gammaproteobacteria bacterium | reverse complement strand
GCTCGATCCTGCGAACGATGCGCGGCGAGCGCCATTTTCGCAATTGCTCGAAATCGCGCGGACGCTCCCGGTGCCGGCCAAGCCGGCGCTCAAAGATTCCGTGCAGTTCAGGCTGCTCGGTACGCGTCCGACGCGTCTCGACACGCCGTCGAAGATCGATGGCAGCGCCGTATTCGGCATCGACTTCAAACTGCCCGGGATGAAAGTGGCGGTGCTCGAGCGCACGCCGACGTTCGACGGTGTCTTGAGCGGCGTCGACGATACCGCAGCGCTCGCCATTCCCGGCGTGGTGTCGGTACGGGTGCTGCCGGTGGGCGTCGCCGTGATCGCCGATTCTTTCTGGGCGGCGCAGCGCGGGCGAGCCGCGCTCAAGATCGATTGGGATCCGGGGGCCAACGAGGCGCAAAACTCCGCGCAACACGAGCGGGAGCTGACGGGGCGGATGACCGATCAAGGTCAGCCTGCTCGAGTACGTGGCGACGTCGATGGTTTGCGTCGCGATGCCGAAAACCGCTGGCTCGTCGCCGATTATCACGCGCCGTTTCTTGCCCACGCTGCGCTCGAACCGATTGCCACCACGGTCTGGCTTCATGATGGTCTCTGTGAAATCTGGGTGGGTACGCAGGCACCCTCGCGGGCACAGGATGCGGCGATGAAAGTCACCGGGTTGCCGCGCGAGCGAGTCAGGGTGCACTGCCTGCAGATCGGCGGTTCCTTCGGTCGTCGCGGAGAGCGTGATTACGTCACCGAGGCGGTGACCGTCGCGCGCAGCCTGCCCGCGATGCCGATCAAGCTCATGTGGAGTCGCGAAGACGACATGCGCGCCGACTTCTACCGTCCGGCGAGCGCGCACCGCGTGGCGGGCTGCCTCAATCCGCGCGGCGAGCTCATCGGTCTTGCCCATCGCATCGTCGCGCCGTCGGTGGCGCGTCGTCGTACGCCCGAGCTGCTGACCACGGGCCACGATTTTTTGATGACGCAGGGTAGCGACGACTCGCTTTACGCCATTCCGCACCTGC